>JAGWBV010000115.1:0-778 GCA_021295715.1 Candidatus Poribacteria bacterium
CAACAGAAGAATCGCAGCCAAAACGCGTTTATTTTCTCTCTGCATCGCGAGACTCCTTTGCGTGCCGGACTAATGGCGGACGAGCAACTGGGGCCACATCACAGGTTCCCCTGCTTCTCGCGCTTTTTGACAAATAGATAGGAGTTTCTCACTCCTGGTGATCTGTTGAATGCGGTTGACTCGTTTGATCGTTGCCGGTTTCAGCCATTCAGGTGCCGCAGCGTGTGCGCGTTTGAACGCCGCAAGGGCTTTTTCGTAGTCGCCGAGTTGCGCATAACAGAGTCCGTCTACGCCGCGCGGAATGTAGTGAGGTTCAAGGTGTTGTGCCGCCAGCGCATAGCCGAGGGCCTCTTGGGGATCGGTCGAATAGAGTGCTATTGCCAAGTGGTGTAAGACGTAGGGATGGGTGGGATCCATTTCATATAACCGGCGATAGGCATCTTTCTTTTTCTTGCCATAAAACGGATTCACCATGGGGCCTCCGCCTCCATAAACCACCCATGTCAGTAGCGTCTGAAAATCATCGGGGTTGTCCATGTAGGCTTGCTCCAAATCAGCTTCAGCTTTCTTGCGATGAATCGAATTGCGGAACTTGCGTATTGTCGGAATGCGCCCCAGTTCCTCGACATAAATCCGATACTCGTCTTCGCGGTACGCGCTGTTTGTTTGATAGTATTGATTACCGGAGATACGGCCGGCTTCCTGCGGGCGGGCTTCTACCTCAATGCGTTCCTCAATGCGTTCTTTGACATGAGGCGGAACGACAACAGGATGCCAC
>JAGWBV010000115.1:996-10818 GCA_021295715.1 Candidatus Poribacteria bacterium
AGCAAACGCCTGAGGCTTTCTATCGGATACTTGAAAATGGATTGGCTTGGCATTGGATTCCTCCTGTTTGCGGTGCGAGGTTCATCCTTGACCAATATTATAGAAAATCAACAAAAATAACGCAAGCAAAGCTTGAAACAATACCAGATCTACAGTCAGACATTTCATGGCACTCAACAGTGGATGTACTGCTCCTCTGTCTTTTGGCAGTTGTGTTGACCACCGCGGCTTTCCTGAAATTCTTCCGTTCCGACATTTAATTCAACTCCCGCACCGCGCAGATTACAGCCAGAAAAATCCGCCCATTTTCCTATCCCACGTAGTTTTTACTATCTTTATTCATCTCAAACGTCTCTAATAGACAAATCCCGAAAACCTGCAATTTTTAAATCGAAATTCAGATTCTTCATTATTTTTTTAAATTATGCAACCTTTCTGCCTTTAAAACGCGACATTATGATATAAGCCAAAATGTCGTTTGATGGCTCGACCTGAAAAAATAGAAGGAAGGGATATAATGTCTCTAAACATTTAAGGAGATACCATGTTCCGAAATGTTATCCGTCAAGAACTCCTATCGCATCTGATGAGTGCCCGCTTTCTTGCTGCTGTTGTGATTACGCTTCTTCTCGTCGTCGCGAATGCTGTCGTCCTTCTTGAAGATTACGAGCGTCGATTGGGGAGACATAGCCAGCAAGAAAATACGCATCGCCAGAAAGTTCAGGAATCGGAAACCTACTCTACTTTAAAGTTGTCTATTGAATGCCCGCGACCTTTGAGTCTCTTTAGTGCGGGGTTGGATAAGCGGCTTGGAAGCACCTTTGAAATTTATCATGGCTCCATCCCGATGATTTATGATCATCCTATCAATGAACTGAACACCAACAGAGGAATTGCAGATGACAAAATCTAAGAAGTTAGTCGCTTTTGTGATCTTTCCTCTCCTGTTTCTATCATTGCTTGTCCTTCTCCCCGTCATGAGCGTATTGGTCAACTCACACACGACACAAGATAGATATACCGTTAATCCTGAAGGACATTTAGCAGTTGACATAGAGTTCGGTGCGATCATTATAGAAACCACAGATCGTAATTATGTCGATATCGCCACCAGAAAAGAATGGAAATCAAAAAGTGGGATATTGAAACCGAAGTTAGGGAAACGAGCTGCTGAATTGCTTGAGGACTTTGAAATCACGATTGAATGCGACGATCCAGATACCCCATCGAATATCCGAATTGAGGGAAAATTCAACCGTGGACGGGAATATTGGCAAGAGGCACTGAAGTGGCTGACGGTTGAAATTCGAGTGACAGTCCCGCGTCAGTATAATGTCACGCTCAAAACCGCATCTCATGGAGATATTCACGTTGGCGACTTGGTCGGGACAGTAAAAGTCGAGGCTTTAGCTGGTAACCTCCATCTCGGTGAAATTCAAGGTGAAGTTTGGGGGAAACCGGTGTGAACGGGAAGATTACCCTCAAAGGGTGTCAAAGTCGTGTTAACCTAACAGCCGCTATGGGGAATATCCGTGCGGAAATGACAACACAACCGCAAAATCCGTTTTTTCTATCTTTAAGGAAGATTTTCCCACAATTCTTGTTTTCTGCAGAATTATGCAACCATTTTCCTTTGCCCCGCGTCACTATAAGCCAATTCGGATTTTATCAATCAAGTGCTTGACAGACGAAGCATTGATCATTTACGAAGTTCTTTCTTATGAGGTGCAGGATGATAAACAATGACGCTGAATTAATCCGTCGCACACTTGCAGGCGATGAAACCGCTTTCACCATGCTCGTGAAAAAATATCATAAACATGTCCACGCACTTGCGTGGCGCAAAATCGGGGATTTTCACATCGCTGAAGATATTACACAGGAAACCTTCTTGAAAGTATACAAGCATCTGGCAACTCTGAAAGACCTGGATCGGTTTCCGGGGTGGTTATATGTGATTGCCACACGTCGCTGTATTGCATGGCTTCGTAAGAAACGGTTGCATGCCCAACTGGTGGAGGACATCGACATGGTAGGCAAAGGGAAAGAAACATATTCCCAATACGTAGCAACCCAACAAGCAAAAACTTCGACCGAGGCAAAGCAAGAAGTCGTCAAACAACTGCTTGCCAAGTTACAGGAAAGCGAGCGCACCGTCATAACGCTATACTACTTTGGAGAGATGACGTGCGAAGAAATTAGCAAGTTTCTGGGTGTATCGGCAAATACAATTAAGAGTCGACTCAGTCGTGCACGGCAACGTTTAAAGAAAGAGGAGCCTCTAATTCAGGAGGCACTCAGTAATTGCCAAATTTCCACAAACTTGATTGAAAAAATCATACAAGAAACCCGAACCATCAAACCTGTTCCTTCTACACATGGCAAACCCGTAGTGCCATGGGCGATAGCCGCGTCAATCGCTATCTTCGCCACACTCACCCTTGGAATAAGCAATGAATATCTATCTCGTTTCCAGCAACCCTATAGTTTGGAGGCGACCTCTGCCATAAAGGTTGACATTGTGGAGGCGACGGCGAAACCCATCAAGGCTAAACCTGCTGTGAGAACACAACTGGGCAAGATAGACATGTCGGGTAAAAATAGCAGATCCAATCCACAGGCAGACACCCTCCGAGTAACAGGGGTTCAAATGCAGGAGACAAAAGCACAAATAGAAGAGGAACAGCAGATTCAAACAGAGATTTTAGACTTTTTTCGGACACCAGAAAGAGGTCATCAGGATTACACTGTTGTAAAAATCGATGCTACAGTATTTGAAGACGGCGGTATGCTAACCATTAACCTCCAAGTCGGCAGCGGTCAAGCAGCTGGCTCATTCGATCTGTTTGATGGTGATAGTGAACTGCCCACAGAAGGAGTTCCTGACAACATACTGGCACACGAATGGGGGATTCCACCCGGTGGAACAGCGGTAATCGCCTATCGGTTTGACCAAGGTCAAATTTTTCAATTAGGTGCTACGGGCGATTGGTTCAGTGAGAAAGGGAGTGTTAATGCTTTTCACGCTCGAATTTCTATTCGATAACCCTCCAGTAGATACACTTTCTTCTCAATTTTGCTTAGAGGTTTCAAAATGAAAACGTTAGGCATCGGCTATCTGATTTTTGCCCTATCCTTGCAATATGGATTCTCGGATGAGACCCCTATTCGTGACAGCATTGTACTCACGCTTGACAATAACGCCAAAGTGTTGGTTAAAGGCTTCATTGCCCCAATCGAGTACACCCGAGACAATTTCCATGTGACATGGGATGCACTGGCGAATCTACGAGTCGCTGCGCCTGAAAAGTTCCATTCTGCTTCAGTGTTTCAGGCATTTCTCCCGACTGAAGCACGCCTGCAAAAAGAAAAAGAAAAACCGTTTCTGGAGGAATTGAAGAGTCTTTTTGGTGAAAACCCTACAAGCAGAGGAAACAGTGTTTCGGTTGGCGAAGTCTGGCAGATTGGACAAGATGGGTTACTGGAATTGCTGAGACAACTTCATCCGAATCCAAATTTGGACATGCACATTAATCCGGGAGATTCGCGCGGGATGTGGGCATGCCTGCGCGCTTACAATGCTGAATTTGCGGATATCGTATTCCGTATTCACGCGGAGTTTAAGTTAGAGAACGGCTGGTTTACACCGTCACAGTTTACTGGGCATTTTATCATCAATCGAGTCGAAGAGAAAGTCGCGTTCTTTCGGATGTACGTTCCTGAAGGGACACTCAACTTCGATGTCAACCGATACCATGGGGACGGTCCCTCTTTTGGGGCAGATACTGGCTTTTGTCCACAAATCGAACTCTGTGCCGGTGCAGAAGATATAGTTCAAGACACTCAATTTTCTGAATCAATAACTTTAGCAGAAGCCCAGCGTGTCTTGACGCTGCGTTTTTACAAATCACAACAAATCAACTGGATATCAGTAGACGAAGCGTTAGAAATAGCAAAGACACAGCAGAAACCCATTCATATTGTTTCAACAAATGGTCCGCTTGATGACGAAGCCTGTGGAGCGAGCGGCAAAAGTTTGAGGGCAGTTGCTCTCTCTGATGATCGGAACATCAAATTCTTGAACGAAAACTTTGTCAACACATGGGTGCTTAATACCGATATGAAACGTTTGCGCGATGCAAAAGGTATTGACGAAATGCCTTCCTTGCCCCAAACAATCGTTCGGGCGTGGAAGAAACATTCACCCACAGATTGTTTGATTATCTCGCCTGAACTTGAACTCATGGGCAGGCAATCCGTCAATGAACTCTCCCGGTACAAGTGGGATAAGAAGGCAGAACACTATCGGTTGTTCCTCGTAGAATCATTAGCAGGAAAACGCCCTGGAATCGGTGAGAAAGATCCAGATCCTTTATCAAATAGTCTGGACATCATCCTTAATCCTACGCATCCCTCAATAGAGATACTGGACACTTTTCGGACACCAGAGGCAGGCTTCCAAGATTATACTGTTGTAAAAATTGATGCTACCGCGTTTGAAGACGGCGGGACACTGATTATTGATATTCAAGTCGGCAGGGCAGATCCCGTAGGTTCGTTTGATTTGTTCGATGGCAATAGTGAAATCCCTACAGAAGGCACACCTGAGGGAGCACTTGCCCATGCTTGGGGAATTCAACCCGGCGAAACAGGGGTAATTATATATCGGTTTGGCAAGGGTCAAGTTTTCCGACTCGGGGCTACTGGAGGTTGGGTCGGTGAAGAAGGGAGTATCAACGCTTTTCGAGCACGGATTTCTATTCAGCAATCTGTTGTTTTAACGAAATAGTTATGAAGTGTATAGAAATTATACACATTTATAAGGAAAGGTTTCTTAATTAAACGAGGTTGAACATGTTACACACACTGATACGTCAAGAACTCCTCACGCATCTGATGAGCGCGCGATTCCTCGCCGCTGTCGTCATCACGCTTCTGCTCGTTGTTGCCAATACGATTGTGTTAATTAACGATCATGAAAACCGAGTCGCAAACTACAGCCAGCAAGAAAAGGTTCATCATGAAAAAGCGGTGGAGGCAGAAACCTATTCGACATTAAAATTGTTTGTTGAGCGACCTCCGAACCCCCTCAGTCTCTTTAGTGCCGGGTTAGACAAACGACTCGGAACTACGGTTGAAATCCATCATGACACAGTGCCGACGATTTCAAGCGTCTCGGCGCGAAATCTGGAGAACCCGTACCTGAACCTCTTTTCGCAGATAGACTTGGTCTCTATCTTTCAAGTGGTCCTGAGCCTTCTGGCTCTGCTCTTCGCTTATGACGCGATTGCAGGAGACTGGGAAAGCGGCACCTTGCGTTTGGTTATCTCTCACCCGGTACGGCGCGGTGCAATTCTATTCGCCAAATATCTCGCTGCCATGATATGTCTGCTACTCCCTGTGCTGATGAGTTTGCTGATGGTAATGATTCAGCTTTCCGTCACGAGTTCAATCCAACTCAGCACAGCAGATTTTCTCCGAATTGGCGGGATAGTCGTCACCACAACCATTTACCTGTCTGTTTTCTACCTAATAGGCTTGCTGATTTCCACAACAACCCGCCGCACGGCTACGTCCCTGATGCTCTGTATGTTCTTATGGGTCGTTTTAGTGCTTGTCTATCCTAACTGGAGTCGGTTTTCCTTCAATCCAGTAAGCGACATGCGCGCAGAAAGACAATCCGCGAGTCAACAGATTGATCAGATCTGGGAAGAAGCCGACAGGGAAGAACAGCGATTCTTAGCCAACAGTCCTCTTACAGGGGAACCCCCGAAGTTTGGTATTGGTTATTCAGGATACTCATCCTCTGGTGGCAGAAGATATGGGTTTAACATGACCCAAGTGAACTCGAATTCAGAACCGCTCCTCCCGCATTTCCAAGACTATCAGGCGTTCATGAGGGCGACGCACATCCGCGCCGCAGAAAAGGTGGGGTTGATACGCGAACAACGTTTGGCGCGGACGACACTCCAACAAGCGACATGGGATGAACGATTGATGAAACTTAGTCCTGCGAGCCTCTATACCTTTGCAACTGCTGCGTGGGCAGGCACGGATCTGAATGGCATGTTAGACTTTAGTCGTGCCACCCAGAACTACCGACAGACATTTATTAATTATTTACACGATAAAGATGCGTTCGCCAGCCGACTCTGGTTCGCTTCCGACCAGGGCACCGTGGATTGGAGTGATTTGCCACGGTTTCGCTTTGCCGTAGCGGATGTCTCGGAAAACGCGCAACGCGCCCTATCGGATATGTCACTCCTTTTCCTCATGAATCTGGTGCTGTTTATGGTGACATTCCTGATTCTTGTCAAAATTGAAGTGTAATGGTTATCAATTATCGGTTGTCAGTTGTTGGTTAAAAGGTCTCCATTTAACAATTCTCCTTGCCCTGGAGTACTCTCAGTTAGGAACGATTGTTACAAACAGGCTCTTAACTGAAAACTGATAACTGACGACTGACAACTATAAAAAAATGGAGAAATTACGATGACCTTACATATCGTCAAAAGAGAATTCTTTGACCACCTCAACAGCCTGCGATTCGCCTTGACTGCCCTCATCATGGTGGCATTAATGGTAACAAACGCAGTGGTGCATCTTCAGACGCACCCAGACAAGGTCCGAAATTACTCTGAGAACGTTGCTAATGCCCGTGACAAATTGCAATCCGAGACGCAGCTCTACGAATTTCTGAAAGAGGGACCTGGTCGACTTTACAAACGTCCGTCTCCGCTGACCTTCATTGCAGACGGTAGCGAGGCATTTCTACCAGAGCGTGGCACGACGAACTGGGGGTCTTGGAGTAGAACTGCGGGATTCAGCGGAAAGGTAAGAAGCATCTGGTCGTTGGATTATCCGACCGCCAACCCGAACGCGCGGGATCTACGTCCTCAGGCGACGAAAATAGATTGGACATTTATCATCACCTATCTGCTTTCTTTCATCCCGCTTTTATTTACGTTTGATGCACTCTCTGGCGAAAAAGAAAGGGGCACACTTCGATTATGTCTGGCGAATCCGATTTCGCGCCCTGTGCTGTTAGTAGGGAAGTTCTTGGGTGCCCTCATAGCCGTTCTCATCCCGTTCTATTTTGCGGTGCTGCTGAATTTGGCGGTGATTTCCGTGGATAGTTGGACGCAACTCGGTGCAGCAGACTGGGGACGTTTGGGGATGATTGTGCTAATTGCTTCGGGCTACGCTGGCATTTTCACCGCAGTCGGGCTGATGGTGTCCGCCGGCACGCGTGATAGCAGGATCAGTCTCGTGACGTTGTTGATAATTTGGGTGGCACTTGTTGTCTTCATGCCCTCCACTCTCGGCACCCTTTCCACAAAATGGATGTCCCCCGTTCAAACCGCGCATGAACGGGAAATGGCAAAAGAGAGCGCGCTCGATCAGATTAAGGATGATTTTGACGAGAAAATGACGAACAAACAATCGTCGGAGCTACCAACAGGAGACCTTCTCAAACAACTCATGGACCTCGCGAAAACCTCACCTGAAAAAGCGCAAGCATTGGCGCAGGAGAAGGAGGAAGAGCTCAAATTGGCGATGGCGGCGAGGCAATCCGACAAGGTAGATGAAACGGACTTACGCCTCATGGCTGAACTCGTCAACAAAGACGTAGAGATTCGGGAACGGTTGAACCGCGAGCATCTAACGGCACAACTTGGGCAGGTCCAGCGCGCAAGAAGTATCACCCGGTTTTCTCCAGCGGCAATTGTTCAATACGCCCTTGAATCCATGGCTGGCACCGGATTGAATCGGCATTTGCAATTCCTCGAAAGTGTGCATCATCATATCAGACAGTTCCGAAACTTCATCGTTGAAACCGATAGCGCGGATACAGAGAGCCTTCACATTATCGGCATCCCTGATGGAATGTCTGAAAAGCCGGTTTCGCCGAGGGCACTCCCAACTTTTGAGGACAAGATTACCTTCAGCGATACATTCAACGCAGCGATGGTGGATATGCTGTTACTCGCTTTACTGCTCGGGGTATTTCTTTCGGGTGCATTCCTCGTCTTCATACGTTCGGAGGTATGAACGCCAACGAAAAATGCTGAAAGGAATCTCCCATTCTATTTATTAACACACTTATAAACATTAACGGATCGCTACCAAACACAAGGAGAAACCACCGTGATTACAATATTGAAAAGATTTAGCACCTTTTTTACACTTTTACTCGTCTTTGGATTCAGTGCAGTGCTGATGAGCGATGCGTCGGAAACTATCCAATACTTTCCAAATACACTCGGAAGTTACTGGGTTTACGAAGACCAAGATGGAAACGAATTAACGCGTCGTGTTACTGAGAGCAAAGAAATTGACGGGGAACTGTATCACGCCTTCAACTATGAGCCTGCCTTGGCGGATTGGACAGATTATGACTATCACATCCATCCGAATTTCTACCAGATCGGTGAGGAGCGGGTCACATTCTTGATCGGTGATGAGGTAGAGAAAGCCGTCAAAGCACACTTTACCAAAGAGATGGCGGCTTTTCTCACAATATTGGAGAAAATGGGGGCACCGTTTATTATGCTCTATGATATTGAGATAGAGGCACAAGACCAATTTTATGCACTGCCGATGCCTATCATCTTCAATGAAAAGTGGAACGCAACGCAGATAAAAGTCAAACTCACTTTGAGACCTATCCCTCCGCAAGACCCTCCAGAAGCCACAATCGAATTCACTATTGTCGAAACAGGGACTGTCGTGGGCACGGAAAACGTTGAGACCCGCGCTGGCACTTTTGAAGACTGTTTGAAGATTGAATACCGAACAGAAACAGGGGTAGAAACATCCTCTCCGGAAATGGGATCGGATCCACCGGGCGAATCCTTTACAACGCTGTGGGTGGCACCCAACATCGGGATTGTCAAGTTTCATCAAAAAGCTGAGGATATTTTTCTTCTCCACCCCCGGTCAGGACCCCTGAATTAAGTCTTGAATTAAAGAGGTATGAAGTCAAATCCGCTGATTCGGGTGCCGAATAACCCTCAGTTACCTCTTGGTAAATCAGATATCAATAAAAGGAGTCTCAGATGACAAAATCTAAGAAGTTAGTGGTTTTTGTGTCTCTCCTGTTTGTATTACCGATTATCCTTGTTCTAACGATAAGTGAAATGGAAATCTCACAATCGGAAAGCATGAGTCACGATGCTGTTGACCCTCATGGACATTTACATTTAACAGTCGACGCGGCGTTCGATACGATTCATATCGAAGCCATAGATCAACCCCGTGTTCATATAGCTCTCGAAAAGAGGTGGACCTCAAAGGGATTAATATTTAAACCGAAGTCAATTAAATGGATCCGAGAAATGCTCAAAGATTTAGAGCTCACACTTGAAGACAACCATTCAGAGAACCGATCAGATGTCCGAATTGAAGCAAGATTCCACCGTGGGCGGGAACATTGGGAAGAAGGATTGAAGTGGCTGACGATTGAAGCCCGTGTGACAGTCCCGCATCAGTATAATGTGACACTCAAAACCGTATCTCACAGAGATATTCACATCGGTAACCCGGTGGATTGGTGAAATCCAAGGTGAAAGCTGAATTTTTTACATTATGCACCCTTTCTGCTCTTGACCCGCCTCTTTATAATTACAAGAGGATAGCGATTGTTTAATACACTCTCGAAACAATAGCAGTGCCCGGATTGAACCGCCGCTTGCAATTCCGATCCGGATGGGACGATTTGAGAAACTTCTCCCCATAAATAGTGTGTACAAAAGCACAAACGAACGAAAGAAAAATTTTGCAACCTTTCTGCCCCTAAATCGCGTCACTATAACATAAGCC
>JAGWBV010000116.1 GCA_021295715.1 Candidatus Poribacteria bacterium
TCAAGTGGGAGGCAGACAACTCGCAGAGAAGCAAGCCTTGATATGTCTGCCAACCTGATACTTTAATTATACCACATTTCTTTTTAAGCAAAGGTTTGGTCTAATTCAATAGGGCGGTGTCTATATCCCCCAGCGAAAGCAAGGGGGTTTTGACACCGAAGTTTGATAATTCGGTGATTTTTCTGGATGTTTACAGGTGCAGACGAATCTATCGCTTACATTGAGACAAGGAAATTGTAACTACAGCGGAAACGAATTCTCGCATTTTTTCAGTTAACTACAATCATAGGAAGATTGGGACAGTTTCCTTGACACATCCGTTACCAAGGTCTGCTAAGTTTCCCCATGCCACTCCAGCGGTTCATCGCGTAGGTAGGGGCGCAGCATACCTTGGAGACGCCGATGCGCGTGGTGTAAGTGTGTTTTAATTGTGCCTTCTGATCTGTTTAACAGCACGGCGATCTCTTTAATTGCCAGTTCTCTTCGGTGACGTAGATTGAAGACCCGACGCTGACCAGGTGGAAGTTTCCGCACCGCCTTCCGAATGATTTTACCAAGCTCCTTCTCTTCAAGGAGTTTCTCGGGCGAGGGGTAAGAATCCGACATCCTTAGAACTTCGTCGGCATCAGACGGTAATTCTTCAAACGTAAGTACTTTGCTACGGTTACGCCGCCGCTGAAAGTCGATGCTACTATTGATAGCAATTCGGTAAATCCAACTGTAAAACGCAGAGCCACCTTTGAAGTTAGGCAGTGCCTTAAAGGCTTTTAAAAAGACCTCTTGGCTAATATCTTTTGCTATTTCTCGATCACGAATCTGCCGGTAAATGAGATTATATATTTGCTTTTCATATTTAAGAACGAGAGGATTAAATGCCTCTATGTCACCATTTTGAAACCGATCAACGAGTTCGTCCTCGTCAATTTGTTCAAGTTCCGACGCTGTGTACGCACTGGTCGGTCTTCGGGTGTTCATCATGTTTTTTCTCCATATCAAGTCAAGTTTAAGGGACTTGGGTTCACGATACACAAGCGAACGCAAACCGGCTTAAACTTACACACCATAGGCCTTCAGAAAGTTCCAATTTTTTACTGTGAGTCCATCTTCTCCGCTGTCTTAGACAGATTAAAGAAGGTTTTCGTTCGTTTTTTGTCATTCAAAATGTTGACATGCCAGATGCTTTGCAGTATACTAACAGCAACTTTAGATTTTTCAGAAACGGTCCCAAATTGCCTTCTAAAAGAGAGATTCTGATGCGTCGGTATAGCATTCAAACCAAAATCGTTCTCCCATTTTTGCTTCTATTTGCTTGTGTCACGATCTTTGTGCCATTGCTAACAGTCGAACTATTTGCATGGAAGTACAGTGAACAGTTCACACGCGAAACCCAAGGATGGCTCAACACCATCGTAGAAACTGGATTTATTCGGGAGGATAGTGAGAAAGTCAAGAAAGCGTATAGTGTAGAAATTATGGTTTTCGGTTCTGATTACACACTTAATCATAGTACGTTGAGTGGACTCTCCGACGCTGAGCAGGATTGGGCGAATTTGGCAAAAAAAATGAGGCTGAGTGAGGTAAAAGATCACTTCCGAGAAGCGGGTAGTACACCCATCACACACGATGTGACGCTCGCCGGAAAGCCCTATAAGGTTTTTTATCTCTTGCTCCCACCTGAACGCTTCTACTGCTTATTGCGTCCGATGGAAAAGATAGCCGAAGCGAAGCGAACCCTGACATGGTATATGTTAGGTATCGCTGTTCTCGTTATGGCACTGATTGCTTTTATCAGCCATCGTATCGGTAAGAATTTGACGAACCCGATTAAGGTTTTGGTCGATTCTACGACGCGTGTCGCGACGGGCGACTTGGACGAGCTATGTGAGATCAAGACGCATGATGAAATTGGCGATCTCGCGGCTGCGTTCAACAAGATGACAAGGGATCTCAAAGCGTCGAGAGATCAGTTAATTCAAGCGGAACGCTTGGCGACAGCGGGAAAAATGTCTGCTTCATTCGCTCACGAGATCCGAAATCCGCTGTCATCTATGCGGATGTTAGCGCAGATGTTGATGCAGAAGCCCGAAATGTCGCCCGAAAAACACCAGCAATCCGTTCGTTATATCCTTGAGGAAATTGAGCGAATTGATACCATCGTGAAAGGTTTAATGGACTTCTCACGTCCATCGTCGCTTAATCTGAAACAACAAGCGATTACTCCTATTCTGCAAACGGTTCTATCTTTGATGGAAGCCAACTTAGCGCACCACAAAATACAACTCGTCTTAGATGTGTCATCTGAAACCCCAGAAATTCAATTTGATTCAGATAAATTGAAGCAGGCGTTTATGAATGTTGTGCTGAACGCCATAGAGGCGATGCCGCAAGGTGGAGTGCTGCGGGTGTCCACCTTTACAGAAAATGATAGCGTCTGTGTCAAGGTCAAGGATACGGGAATCGGGATACCAGAGGAAGATTTAGAACATCTCTTTGAGCCGTTTTTCACCCGGAAGACGAGAGGAACAGGGCTTGGGTTAGCAAATGTCAAACGAATTCTCGAAGAGCATGGAGGTACTGTAGAGATTGACAGCACACTGGATGAAGGGACGGAAGTGTTGCTCCGATTGCCGCTGCAAGGCGCATAATGGTTGAACGGTGCAGGCAATGTCATAAAAATTTCTCTGAAGTGTAGAGGAGCATCCGATTTGTGTTCGTTTTGAAAGCATAATGCGGTGTGAAATTCCTCTATAAAAAAAATGAGGGTTGTGGTATAGTGTGCAATGCGGTTAGGATAGTCTGTAGAACCTGCTTTGAAAGGCAATAAATTGATTCAGGAACGAACTCGAGACAGTATCACGTGGCGCGCAGTGCTTATCGGTTTGGCGTGCGCTACGACCGAATGTCTTCTCGCGCCTTATAACGATTACGTTATCCGCAACATCTTCCTCGCGGGTGGACATTTCCCTGTCGCTCCTTTCTTTGTTCTGACGGTTTTTGTATTGGGAATCAATGTTTTTCTGAAACAGGTCCATCCTGCCTCGGCGTTTTCGCCCGGAGAGCTTGTCACAATTTGGTGTATCATGATTGCACCGGCAGGCATCCCGTCTTCAGGAATGATGCGCTATGCGCTCAGTCCGATGGTGGCTTACCAGTACCTCGCCACCCCAGAAAACGACTGGGAGTCGTTGTTCCACCACTATATCCCGGAATGGCGCGTGGTTCGCGATCACACCGCAGCGCAGTCTTTCTTTGAAGGCTTATTCGCGGGGGAATCGGTGCCGTGGGGTCCCTGGATAGTTCCTATCTTAACGTGGAGCACCTATGTCCTTGTTGTCTATTTCGTGATGATCTGCTTATCAGTGCTACTCCGTAAGCAGTGGGTTGAGTACGAACGCTGCGCCTTCCCGCTCGTTAAGTTGCCGGTGGAGATGGCAGCGCAAGGCAGAGGTAGCCTCGGTCCGCTCTTTAAGAACAGCGCGCTCTGGTTCGGATTTGCCTTCCCGGTATTCTTGCATACCATGAACGGTCTCCATACGTTCTTTCCGTCCATGCCGCATGTCCCACGCGATTTTTGGCTTAACCAATACCTCGTTGAACGTCCTTGGAACGCGCTACGTCCATTTCAGATTGTTATTTTCTGGTCTATGGTTGGATTTAGTTATCTACTGACCTTGGAGGTATCATTTAGCATTTGGTTTTTCTTCGTATTCTACAAACTCCAGTGTCTGTTGGGTGTAATGCTCGGTTTCCAACTCACTTCGGGACCGGGGGTGCAGTGGACAGGCAAGTCGTTTAGTGCCGCACAGGAGGCAGGTGCATGTCTGACGTTTGTCGCCATCGCACTCTGGAAAGCGAGACATCACATTAAAAGCATGCTCGAGTTCCGACCTTCCGACGAAGCCTTGCCACACGGCGTTACGATCTTTGGACTCCTCGGTGGTATCTGTGTGCTTGCATTTTTCAATCATTTGATGGGGATGTCCCTCCTGTTTGCGTTCGGTTTCGTGCTGTTTCTGCTTGCGATGTATGTTTTGTTGACGTGGCAAGTGATTAACGGCGGCATTCCGTTCATCAATCCATCGTTTTCACCACAGAGTTTCTTCCTAACGACACTCGGCACCTCAAAAATTCATCCGTCCACGTTAACATCTATAATGATGCATCCGGTGTGTCTCACGTTAGACCTTCGTGAGTTCATGATGCCGAACATCATGAACGGGTTGAAAGCGGCAGATGATGCCCGCGTCAAGCGACGGCAGCTGCTTATTGCTATGGCGGTTGCGATGGTCATCGGACTCGGTGTTTCCTATTACTCTGCGATTAAGGTGAGTTATGCACACGGCGCGCCTTACACGGGGGGTAGTTGGTTTATGCGGCAGCTTGAGGGACTGCTCGTAAGTCCGAAAACAAGCACGAATTGGACGAACACGGGCTTTATGGTATTCGGAAGCGGGTTCACGGTCTGGTTGATGTGGATGCGTCAAACTTTTATCTGGTGGCCCCTGCATCCTCTCGGTTATACGATGCTGAGTTCATGGGCAACGTTTAAACTCTGGTTCTCTATATTTTTGGGCTGGGGGCTGAAGTTTAGCATTGTGAAATATGGCGGGTTGAAGGCGTATCGGAGCGCGAGACCTATTTTCCTCGGATTGGTTATTGGAGAGATGACGTGCGCTGGACTCTGGGCAATTATTGGCATGATTACGGGGATTAGTACAGGTTATCGTATTTTGCCGGATTAGGTAATAGCAATCAGGTCAGTAAAGAGCGTTTAAAAATGTTTTGCCTTGACATTATAGGTGGATACCGCGTATTATTAAAAAAACAACCCTTCAATTGGCAGATTAAATTTAAAACACTCTTACTTAAAAAATTATGAAAAGATATATCGTTCTCTTACCGCTCCTTTCCATCCTCTGTTCGCTAGGCATCGGATTAAGTTCGGCTTTCCCAGTAGATTTTATCAAATTAGAGCGTGAATTTGCAGGTAAAGGCTCAACCCAAGGTCGGTTTGGCAAGAACATTCACCTCGCCTTCGATAACCAAAATATCTATGTTAGTGACAGCGAAAACAGACTCATTCAGAAATTATCAGCGACAGGAGAATTTCTGTTTCAATTTCCAGAAGCACCGGCATCTCCAGAGAATATCCTGAGGAAACCTGGACATCTTGCTGTAGATAGTATCGGAAATATCTATGTTGCCGATGTAACCATTCAGCACATTGCAGAGACAGGGACTGAAGTAGGCACTCCGAAAGTTTATATGTTCGCACCGTGTGTCCACAAATTCAGTGCAAAGGGTGAACTGTTAGACACCCACTTTGTCGACCCTGTGGAGGTCCTTCCCAAAGTCGTTTTGCCAGCAAACCTCATCATTGATGAACAGGGGAAAACCGCTTTTGCCATCCAGCCGAAAGGATATGATAGAGCCCTCCGCGTAGCACTCACCCCTCAAAATGAACTCTACGTTTTAGATGCGAAACTTGGACGCATTCATAAATTCAGTGCCGATGGAGAGGCATTACTCACTTTCGGGAGATATGGGGCAGGCGAAGGAGAGTTTGATATGGATGCCTCGGACATCGCAATTGATGCGCGAGGTAATGTGCTTATTGCGGACACAGGGAACCATCGTATCGTTAGGTTTGACGCGATGGGCAAACCCGTCGGTAGTTTTGGGAGAAAGGGGCGAGGTAATGGTGAATTTATGAAACCGATGGCACTTGCCGCTCTCCCCACCGGCGAGATCCTCGTTAAAGATGCCAGTCGGTTCCGTAGAAAAGTCGGCGGACTCCCAGAAGTTATTGCACTCTCACCGACATTGACGCAACTTACGGAGGTCACTCCAGGTCAAGCGGAACTTGCCGACGCGATTACGAATGCCACACGTCCAGGATACGGCCCGTTTGCCCAGAGTCCCGCTACGGCTGCCGATAATACCGCCTTGAATCGACGCGTCCGGTTACTGGAGGAAGCAGAATACAGTCGATATTATGCCGATGAAACCGATGAAGAGGATAAGGAAGAACTCGCTGAAGAGCTTAAACGTAAAGACATTCGTCTGACGCTCTTTCATAACATCATCTCGCGTATCCAGAAGTTCGATCTCAGTGGAGGGTATCTCGGACGCATCGTATATGAAACCGATCAACTCAGTGAGGAAAAGCACGATCAGACCTTCTTGGATCTGGACGCTGCCGGATACCTCTATCTACGAGATGATAGTGATTTTACCATCGCACAATATTCTATCAGCGGATTCACCGTCAAGCCCTCACACATGAACGGTTTTTACAGCGTTCGCGCCGCCAATCTTCAGAACAACTACTTGGAAGATTACGAAGACATTGACTTCTCAACGGATGTTCAAGATGAACTCAGTCAATTAGAACTCAAGAATATGTTTGGGTGGACTTACAGTCTTTCTGAACGGTGGCACTTGACCTTTCTTAATGAACTGACGTATGGCGAGCAGGATGAACGTTACATTACGCCTGCGAAGGTGGAGGATAGTTATGATTTCGAGACACAAGCGTTAGAGAATGCGTTCGCCGCGAACCTGAAATTTATCACGAATCCGAATCCGTATCGCTATAAGGAATTGAACCTATCCATCGGTCGTGTCGATGGCACGTCTGATTTAACGCAGGATGCCCTCTTTCCTGACCTCAACAAACAGCATAGAGTAGACACTGGCGATGCGAGTTCCACGGTCGTTGAACTCAATTGGGATATCTGGTCTCGGACGAATCTATGGCTTCGTTATGCGGATCTGAATCCGGCGGAGACAAGCCGCAATTTTATCCGTAGATTTTACGATGTCTCCGGGGATCTCTATGAAGTGTTTGGGAGCCGTAATGAGTCGCGTCAGTTCCTCGGAGAACTTACAATAAAATTTTAAATGGATAAAACCAGAATCGTAGCCTGCAACAATACGCAGAAATTCGCAGAAACCCCCAAGCAAAAACCCCAAGCAAAAACACGCAGGCGGATCCAAGGAACATACACAATAGTCTTAACACGCGGTGTCCCTCCGCAAGGTATAATTAAAAATGGAATTTCGTCCCCTTCATCCTGAAGAATTAGAGTTGTGGCTGGACCATGTCACGTCCGTCTTTTCGGGTAGCCGTCAGTATTTTTCTAATCATTGGCATAACGATCCGTGGCAGGATGCGGAAGGTATCCGAATTGCTATTGATAAAGGCACTATTGTCAGCACAGTGCGCGTCTTCATCCGAAAGATATTTTTGCACGGTGAACCCATAACCGTCGGTGGCATCGGGGAAGTCAGTACGAGTCCAGAATATCGCCGACGTGGCATTGCTACACAACTTCTCAAAGATTCGATCCGATTCATGGAATCCCGTGATATTGTTGTCTCTGTGCTTTTCGGAAGTCAACGCATCTATTCGATTGAAGGGTGGGAAAAGGTGCCTCGTTACTACGCGAGACAACCTTTCAATGCTGAAAGACAATCAGAGTGGGAAGTCCGTCCAGCCAATTTTGATGATGAAGCCGAAGTCAAACAACTCTCTGATCTCTACAACCAGTATGCACGAAAATTTAACGGCACTGTTGTCAGAGATAAAATAGCATATTGGACGCAGTGGGTGCGAACCGAGTCCTCAAACGCATGGGTTGCCGAACGGGATGGCAATATTGAAGGCTATGTCTCGGTCACGCAACGCGAAGATGCGCTCAGCGTTAAGGAGTTCATCGCTTCAGAGGGTGCCTTGGAAGAAGAAAATGGCAAACACCTTTTTGACGGTATGCTCTCTTGTGTTATCGCACAGATGGATACGGAATCACTTGAGGTCGTGTATCCGGCACCTATTGCAGACGGTTTCAATGCCCCAGCAATTGAGGAACAGGGGAGTGCGATGTATCGTATCGTTCAACCCACCGTGCTTTCGGAGAAGATGGAATCACCGGCGTTCAATTCGATTCCAAATCTGTTACACAATCAACCGGGACCTTTGGCACAAGGTATCCAGTCGCATCATATCTTTTGGTATACCGACGGGTTTTAAGGGCAGCCCCTACGCTAAAGTCGGCGAAGTCTTAAACGTCCGGATTGGTGATACCACCCAACGCCTAAAGGCGTGGGAAACTTCGGTTTCGTAGCGACTGCGTTCTTACCAGAGGTTTGAACGTCTGACTATCGCTCCACCCGCAGGCTATTATTCCGTCTCCGCCGCACTCACGAAGGTGCGATCGGACGGACCTGATCGCGCATTGTTACGCGGGTGCCCCAACCTGCAAAATGTTGATAGCAGCGTTGATGTCTCTATCGTGGTGAAACCCACAGTCAGGACACGTCCACTGTCTCTCTGAAAGTGTTAAATCTCCGTTATGATGTCCACAAACCGAACACGGTTTTGTTGTGGCAGTCCAACGACCTGCTTGTGCGAACGTTTTACCATATTTCGCACACGTCCATTGCAGGATGAGAGCAAACTCACCGAAAGCAATATCAGAGATTTTCCGTCCCCAGAGGCGTTTCATACCCTCAAGGTTCAGGGTCTCTATCACAATCGTATCATACTTTCGCACAAGACGGAGGGCCAGCTTGAAGAACCAGTCTCGTCTTCTATTGGCAACTTTTTTATGAATACGACAGAGGTGACGCTTCGCACGAAACCATCCACTCGAAAGATATTGCTTACAGGAGAGTGCCTTGTTTGCCGAACGGATTGCGTTGAGACCTTGCTTGTAGAATTCGGGGGACGTTATTCTCGTGTTATCTGAAAGGGTGAGGAATGTTTTACAACCGAAGTCCGCCCCTGCCACATTACCGGTCAAAAGTTCGCAGTCCTCACAACTTAGGTATAGAGAGTAGTCGCCTACACTATCACGTTTGATTGTTACCGTCTTTATCGGGTTTCCTGTCCAGTCTCGGTGCTTCCAAAACGTGAACGACTTACCGAGACAGTTGATTCTTAGACGATTGCCTTCTATTTTGAAACCTGCTTGTGTGAACGTCAAGGAGTTATATTTATGATTCGGCTTGATTTTCGGTCTACCGACTTTACGTTTTGTTTTACCGGCTTTTCGGTCTCTAATGT
>JAGWBV010000117.1 GCA_021295715.1 Candidatus Poribacteria bacterium
TAAGGTTATTGTGTTGTGACGACGACGCGTCGCATTTCACCCTCGCCTTGGCTATAGGTAGACACGACCTCGTCTCCTTTTAAGGTAACATGAATGATACGGCGATCGCGTGCGGACATAGGTGCAAGGACGACTTCTCGGTCAGTATACCTAACCTTTTCAGCGACTTGGTGTGCCATCTCGACGAGTCGTTCTTCTCGGCGTTCTCGATAGCCCTCTGTATTGACGAAAACGCGTCTCTTTACAAGCGAGGCTTTGTTGACGATACAATTAAGCAAACGCTCAATTGCATCAAGGGTCTGCCCGTGTTTCCCGATGAGCAGGGCGGGACTGTCGGTGCCAATATTGAGGTGTGTGCTGCCGTCAACAAAACTCGACTCAACCTCTGCGTCAATTCCCATTCGGGTGAGCATTTCCTTCAGGATCGTCTCTGGTGCGGAAGACACATCTTGTTTGAGCGTTGCGCGAATCTTCGCGGGTTTAGCACCGAAGTTCAAAATCCCTTTCGTAGGTTCGCTGACGATGTCAATTGTGACCTGATCGCGAGTTGCCTCCAGTTCAGTGAGGGCATGTTCAATTGCTTCCTCCACTGTATCGCCTTCGGATTCGATGTAGTGCTGCACAGGTAAAAATCCTCCTCGCATAATTGCTTCCAGCGGTGAAGTTGTTGATTGGGCATTTCGTTAAAAAACTTGATAGAATTCTCTGGGATTTAAACGCTCCTTTTTGATGCCCGGAGCGGTTACAAACCGCTCCTACCGGTACTGGGGTAGTGCTGGTTCTACTTTCGTTTGGCATCGTTCCTTTTTTTCGCGTTTGCTGGTGCGGATTGATCTTCGTCAGTCTCACTTCGGTTTTGTATGTACTGTTGCGCTATCGTGAAAACATTATTACACAACCAATACAACACAAATCCGGATGCCCAGTTATAAAAGATGAAGATAAAAATGAGGGGCATAAACTGCATTAATTTCGCTTGCATGTTGTCGGTCGTTGGTGCCATATTGCCGACGAATTTCTGTTGGAGCCAGGTTGTCAAACCGTTTATTATAGGCAATAAGCGAACGGCATCTATCTGCGTGAAAATCAATGGAATCGTGAAAGGGAGTTCGATTAAAGTGTCGGGTGCAGAAAGGTCATCGATCCATAAGAGGAAAGGTGCTCCACGGAGTTCCACTGCGCTTCCAAGAAGTGCGAAGAGTGCCCAAAAAATCGGAATTTGTGGCAGCCAGGGTATACACCCCCCTAACGGGTTGACGCCGTGTTCCTTGTAGAGTCGCATCGTGGCGCGATTGAGTTTCTGCGGGTCATCCCTGTATTTCTCCTTCAATTCCACTAACTGCGGCTGAAGTTTCTGCATCTCCTTCATAGATTTATGTGCTTTGCGTGTGAAGGGATAAGAGACGATCTTCACCAAAGCGGTTAGGAGTATAATCGCGAGGCCGTAGTTGCCAACGATACTGTGAAAACCTTTAAATATCCAGAGCATTCCCCATGCGAGGGGCCAGAAGAATCCGAAATCAATGATCTTCGAGAGACGCACAGGGTTTTCAGGTGCATTTGGTGCCTCTATCGTTTTTAGGATTGTATCGTCTTTCGGACCAACATAGAGCCGAAACACTTGCGTTCTTTTCTCCTGTGCTGCGAGATAAAAACTCGGCACGACGAGTGCAGCGGTCTCTGTTGGTGCAGTGACAGCGATATCGGTTGTAACATCTGCCTGTGGTGTCTCTATAAATTTATAGGTAGCGGCAAGCTGCGGATCTGGAATCATCAATATGCTGAAATACTGGCTGTCCATGCCTGCCCAGAGAACAGTCGCTAACGACTGTTCAGATTTGAGTTCACGCTTGGGTTTATCCTCACCGATATACGCTTTCGCGCCTTCACTGCCGCGTCGCCCACGTTTGCCGCTTTTCTTTTCATGTGGGAGCAGATCGGCATTGATACCCCGTCCCCATTGAAGTTGGTATCCGTTTGTGGGTTCGGTCCCCCCCATCAGTAACGGTTCGTCAGAGACATTTTGGAAGGTTAGCGTCATGTCAACGAAGTAACTGTCCGGGCTGAAGATGAACTGCTTTGCGATTCGTAATTTTTCTCCGACTGTTGTCGTGAAGAAGAGCGTGTCAACATTTTGCCCGTTTGTGATGTTAATTTCGGATTTGTTAGCCTTCCATCTGGTCCGGAGTGAATCGAGCTGAAGCTGCGAATTGCCGAACCGAAGTGCGAGGCAGTTGAGTGCATTTTCAGGAATCAGGTCCAAAGGGGTCTTGCTCGCATCCGTCCTGTCTGGAAAGTGATTTAATTGCCACTGTTTAGCGATTGCGAGTTTTTCGTTAAAAACAATCGTGTAGTTATCAGTTTGGACGCTGACTTTTGCATCGTCTGGACTTTCCTCAACCGGTGTCCAGAGGTCAGGACTGACGGACACATCGGTTCCGTCGAGTGTTCCGGGTGTTGCAGTGTCCGATTGTGTTTCACCCGGACTGGATGCTGCCGGTGTCTCGGTAGTTGCGGGGTCATCGGGTTGCGGGGCAAAACGTTTGCCGAAAAATAGGCTCCATCCGATCATCACAGCAATCATCAGAACCAATGCAAGAATGTAACGTACTCCCATCGAGATTAGACGCTCCTCATTTTTTGTGTTCTTTAATTATACCTTGCGGATTTTTAATTTTACCTTGCGGAGGAAGGATGTGCGTTTCGATGTTGACGTGCGTTCCTCATATCCGCCTGCGTGTTTTGCTTGGGCGTTTCTGCGGATTTCTGCGTATTGTTGCAGGCTACCGGTTTTGATACTATCTTAACGTGAGTTTGATAAAAACCTCTTTGCTGATTGCTGATAACTGACTGCTAATTGGCATACCTGCTATTTTAGAGGGTCAAAGCCTCCGGGGTGGTAAGGGTGGCATTTTGAAAGTCGTTTAATTGTTAGCCAGCACCCTTTGAAGGCACCGTAGCGTTTTAACGCTTGGAGGGCATATTGTGAGCATGTCGGATAGAATCGGCAGGACGGTGGCAAGAATGGCGAAATAAAGCGTCGATAAAAGCGGATGGGCTGTAGAAGAATCATTGTCCCGTCCAATTTATTGCGTATCCACCGGCTTCTATTTTGGCTGATACCTTCTTCGCAGTGCTTACAATGTGGCACGCTTTTATCCTGACTGACTGCCATCGTTTCTACCTTGCCTTAGCGTGTCGCTGGCTGGATTGTTTAAAATCGATGCCTTCCGAAAGAGGTGAAACAATCCATCTTTTGCTTCTTGACACGTGAGCCGACAGGCTTGTGCTCTTCCGACGACTACGATGTCATATTCAGTTTTTATTCGTGGGCGTAACTGCCGAAACGATTCGCGAATAAGCCTTTTGACCCGATTTCGTTGAACGCTTTTTCCGACTTTTTTACTGACGGTTATTCCCAATCGGAGGTTATTGAAACGGTTGTGGAAAACGTATATCACAAAGTAGCGATTCCAATACTTACTGCCATTTTGATAGGCACGCTGGAATTCCCAACGTTTTTTCAGTTTTTTCGGATCTTGCATGATTTAGTTGATATACAGATATTTTCTCCACGACGGGTGGCACCCGCGAAAGTGACGATTGAGTTGCAAATAGGTCAAAATTGAGGGTGTTTTCGGCTGACGCTGTAGTTTCAATCGCGTTTCGTAGAGCATTTTACTGCCCTTTTTGTTATTACACTTTTTGCAGGCTGTCACAACGTTCTCCCATGTTGTTTCTCCGCCGCGAGAGAGGGGTATCACATGGTCCATCGTAAGTTGTGCGGCTGGGAACTCGCTATAACAGTATTGACATGTATACTGGTCGCGGACGAGAACATTCCTCCGTGAAAATTTGACGACGCTGCGCGGGACATTGACGTAGTTAACTAACCGAATGACATGGGGAACTTTCACCGCAGCACTCGGGGAATGAATCTCAATATCAGAGACTTCTTCAGTCTGTGCAGTGCCCTTAAAAACCATTTTCATAGCGCGCCTGAGGTTACAAACGTTGATTGCTTCGTAGCTGGCGTTAAGTACTAATACAGATATTTCCACTTGCGTGCCCTCTAACTTAGACAACTAACTTTAACCACACTCACTCTTATGAATTTTAACACATTTTTAGTGTAATTGCAACTAAAATCTCAGTTGTTAGTTGTCAGCAGTCAGCAGAATGGCGGTCAGCAGTCAGCGGTCAGCAGTCGGTAAAGAGGTAGGTTTGTAACAATTCACCACTTCCTGGAGTATTCCAAGTTAAGGGTAGATTGTTACCGAAAACCCTCTTAACCGATAGCCGATATTATCGGGAATCGGAGTGTTTTTGCTTGGGCATTTCCCTCTCTTACAAAAGAAATAAAGATACACTTGACGTACGGTTGTGTGTATAATGTCTGTAAAACACCTATTAGGTAGGCGAGGTTAGGAAACCTCACCAGCGAAGGCATAGAGTCGTTCTAATCTGAGAGGAATTTGAATGCCCAATCGGTTGCGAGACACTATTGCGGTCTTGAGTCTTACGTTTATTTTCAGCAGTTATGGATCTGATATTCGATTTGAGGATGTTACTGAAGAAGCGGGTATCCATTTCGAGCACGCTGGTGGTATCGACTTGCGTGTGGTGCCTGCGCTCGTCGGTTCGGGTGCGGCGTGGTGCGACTACGACAATGATGGGAAGTTAGATCTTTATATCGCCAACAGTGCTTTGGTGCGACCGGCATCGGGAGCGGTGCTACCGAAAAACGCGCTCTATCGGAATAACGGCGATGGCACCTTCAGCAATGTAACGGATACTGCTGGCGTCGGTGATACCGGTTGGGGGATGGGGTGTGCGTTCGCAGATTATGACAACGATGGCGACGCCGATCTCTATATCACGAACTATAAGGCGAACCTATTCTATCGAAACAACGGCGACGGGAGTTTCAAACGCTTTTCGTCTGGTGCTGGGGGCATTGGTCACGAGGGTTTCGGTGCGGGGATCGCTTGGGGCGATTATGATCGCGATGGTTACCTCGACCTTTACGTCGGCAACTATATTGAATATACCAAAGTCCCGCAAGGGGATGAAGTCTTCTTCCCGTATGATTTCTTCGGACAAGCAAATGTTCTTTATCTAAATAAGGGGGACGGCGGTTTCATCAATATTACGGATGCTGCCAAGGTGAACGGTGGATTTCATCTGACACTCGGTGTCGCTGCAGCGGATTACGACACCGATGGCGACCTGGATCTGTATCTCGCCAATGATACCGACCAGAATATCCTCTATCGCAACGATGGCGAGTTAACGTTCACGAATACGAACCGCCCAGATGCGAGGAGTCGCACTGGTGATATACGGAGTGGTATGGGCATTAGTTGGGGCGATTACGATGCCGATGGCGATTTGGATCTCTTTGTTACGAATTGGTTGGATGAAAACAACGTCCTATACAGAAATAACGGTGACGGCACCTTTATGGATGTTTCGGCGAAAAGTGGTGTTTTTGAGTCCGGACTCGGTAAAACATGTTGGGGGACTGCGTTGTTCGATGCAGATAACGATGGGGATCTGGATATCTTCTTCTCGGCAGGACACATCGATCCGGCTTCGTGGGAAGCGCATGGGCAAGCGGATGTTTTTCTCGAGAACAACGGTGACGGCACCTTCAGTGATATTTCTGATGTCGTCGGACTTCGGGAATCCAGTGCCTACGGGGTCGGTAGAGGGGTCGCGGTCGCGGATTACGATGCCGATGGCGATTTAGACGTATTTATCGTTAATAGTGGTGGGAAACCGATGTTGCTCCGAAACGACGGTGGTAACCAACAGCAGTGGCTTCAGATTCGCACGGTCGGCACAGTGAGCAATCGGGACGGTGTTGGCGCGCTTGTGAAGGTGAGTGCTGGCGATCTTCATCAGGTTCAGCAGGTAACAGCGGGCGACAGTTACCTTTCTCAGAGTAGTCTCGATGTTGAGTTTGGACTTGCGCACCACAAGACAGTAGATCGAATTGTTATTCGGTGGCCGAGCGGTAATGTGCAAACGTTGACCGATGTGCGAGCGAACCAGCGGATTGTTGTGGTTGAACCTTCGGAGTAATACAAAAATATTGCAATTGCGACGCGGATGTGTTATTCTTAATTTCATATCTTCACGTTTCTTAATTAAAATAAGGAGGAAAACATGCGACAAAGTTTATTGTGTGTTGTTTTGATTGCTGTATACGCTGCGGTAACGATCGTCCACGATGCGAGTGCAGCCGAAGAGATTCGGGTATGGGGCGGCAAATTGGAGGATTTTAAAGATTCCGATGGCCGTATCTGGCACGGTGGACAGAACGAGAAGGAAGCATGGGGCGGCTGGGTTGAAAAGTTGCCGCGCACCGCTGAAGTCGTGGCACTTACAAAGGACGCTGAAAAACTCGCGAAGGCGGAAGGGTACGATCAGGAACTCTTCTATGCGGTGAGTTGGGCACAATTTCCTGATACGGTTAAGATGGACCTGAACACCGGCAAAGGCATGTTCACTGTTACCTATCTTGTGGGTGAACACTGGTCTCCGAACAATCGCGGTTTCGATATTATCATTGAGGACGAAATTGTTGAAGAGGAGTATGTGACACCGGGTAATAATGAGATAGATATTATACGATACGAAGGCATTGAAGTTAAAGACAAGGTTATGAGCCTTGAATTCGCTGGCAATCCGAAGACCGGTGCTGGAGATCTCAATGCTATGTTTAGTGGGATAGAGGTTATCCCCGCATTAGCCATCGACCCGAAACAGAAACTCACGACGACGTGGGGAGTCCTGAAAGGGGAACGGAATTAACAAGTAGATGGAGGTACGTTAGTGCGATTATTAAGTGTTTTGACGATTGTTACTTTTATAGGAGCTCTCGCGATCCCGACGTTGCTATCAGCTGAAGAATTCCGGGTATGGGGTGGCAAGACAGATGACTTCACTGATTCACAGGGACGCGTCTGGAACGGTGCGCAGCAGGAGGACCAGTCTTGGGGTGGATGGATTGAAAAACTGCCACGGACTGCTGAAGTCGCAACCTTGACAGCCGATGCACAAGCGCAGGCGGAAGCCGCTGGCTACGATGTGGAACTCTTCTATGCGGTGAGTTGGGCGCAGTTCCCCGACACCGTTAAGTATCAGTTTAAGACGGGTGATGGCGTTTTTGATGTTACCTATCTTGTGGGTGAGCATTGGTCTCCAAACAACCGTGGTTTCGATATTTTCATTGAAGAGGAGAACGTCGAGCCGCTCTACGTGACACCGGGTAAAGACGAAATTGACATCAAAATGTATTCGGGGATTGAAGTCAGCGATGGTGCCCTTGACCTTCACTTCGCAGGAAATGCGGAAACCGGCGCAGGGGATCTGAACGCAATGTTCAGCGCTTTGGAAGTTGTACCATCTGCGAGTACTGCTGTAGATCCGAAGGCGAAACTCACGACAACATGGGGTTCGCTGAAAGACAGCCGTCAATAGGAAACGCCTTAAACCTTAGTGAATTATAACGTGAGTTTGATAAAAGTACAAGTTGGGTTTCGCTACCGTTATTGACACAGAAAGTGTCTTGAAAAACGACATATTTTTTCACATTCTGTGATTTTTTCGGCGTATTTACCGCTCTACCTAGGGGAAACACCCAAGCAAAAACACCTACAGATTTATTGCCTGAAAATACTTGGACACTTTAGAAAACACAAGACCCACTCGCTGGCGAGGTTTCCTAACCTCGCCACATTAGAGAGTGTAAACTTAATTGTGGACTTTACTATAAAATGCCCGCGGTATTCCCATTACCGTGGGCATTTTTTTGTATATGGCGGTCAGCAGTCCGGAATCGGAGGGTTTTTGATAGGGTGTTTCCGCCCTCCCACAGCAGAGGATTGTGGGTTGACCGAGGCGGTCACCTACCAACCGCCCCTACCGTTTTAGTCGTCAGCGGTCAAGAGAATATTATACCTTGGGGGTCGTCAAATCGCCGCTCAGGATTGTGGGACACCAAAATTTCTCAATGTATTCAATAATGAGCTGCGTGCCCTCTTCATGGCTGACGTAAGGCGGCTTGAAGGGATTGTACATCGCATCGGTGAGATCACGTGAGAGAACGGCGTTGATGCCCCAACGCACCATCTGTTTAATGGCGAACGAACGTCCGAGAACGCACATATTGGTGTGAACGCCCATGAAGATAATGTTCTTAATACCTTTGTGATCCAGTAGGTTGTATACCTCCTGCCCATCGTCGCTGATCGCATCTATATCCGCAATTTCAATGGCTGGGTGCTGACGGTGCCACGCTTTGTAGCCATCGGTTTCGCCGGTATCTGAGCCACCATCCGAGGCATCAACAGGCAACGGTGGATCGGGGAGTTCACGTTCGGCGGGTGTGTCGGCATGTGGTAGCTTCAAGACCGCACGGCGTGCGGGATGTTCCTCGTAGAAGTCCATCGTGTCAGAGGGCGCATGGATAATCTGTATGCCTCGTTCCCGCGCCCGACCGAGAACGATATTCATCCGCGGTGCCATCACGTTGACACGTTCTGTCGCGCCCCACGACCAGTGTTCGTTCCACATATCAACGACAACGATGGCGGTTTCAGAGGTGTTCCAGTTGACCTCCTCTTCAATGACACGCCAACCGTTTCTGCCGACCGTCCGTGCTTCCTGTCGGCGGGTTGAGAGCGATAGGTTTGTCGTCGCTGAGAAGACTTGACTTAATACATTAAACAACATGAATTTCTTCTCCTTTTCGGAAAACGTAAGCGTCTTTAGAGCGTCCGTAGTAGTTTTTTCGGGTGCCACAGATGCGGAACCCGAACTGCCGATAGAGGTATTGTGCAGGCAGATTGCTGACGGCGACTTCCAAGAAAACTTCGCGTCCATCATGTGCCTGTATCATTTTTAGGGCTGATGTGAGCAGATATTTAGCGATGCCCTGTCGCCGATAGGCAACTGGTACTGCGAGGTTCAGGATATGCGCCTCTTCATGGAGAATACTGAACACAATGTAACCGACGATGCTATTCTCGTGCCGTGCTGCGTAAAAATGCTCGGACGACCGAGGTCGCTTCAGAGACAATGCGTAATAAGTTTCGCTCCATGGATCCTCAAAGCACTCGTTTTCGATTTTTATTATCTCCTGCAGATCACACAAGCGCATCGGTTCAAAGGTAAGGTTTGGGAGCGGGTTTTGGATTGCCATTCTCGTATTTTGCGGTTTCTTTTAAAATTGACACTTATGGTGGTGTTATCTATTATACCATATAGGATTTTTCTGTGGCAACTGCGTTTCTGTTTTCGGTATTGCCTTTTTTCAGAGAGTCTGTTATAATTCATTTATGTGGAATCTGCCAAGAACAAGGAGTACACTATGAAAGATTTTGGTTTTACAGGCGGGCGACCGGATCCGTACACGTTCCCGACGGAAGGTTTAATTGCCGCGAGTGAAAAGGCTCTCCGTAAGTTGGGTGGCGATCTGGTTAACTATCCGGGCGAATCAGGATATCAAGGATTGCGGGAACTGGCATCAATGCGATTTGAGAGACGTGAAGGTGTCCCGCTGCCGATAGATAATATCTCAATTACCTCAGGCTCCATGCAGGCACTGGAATTGGTCCTGGGGACGTTGATTAATCCCGGCGATACGGTCCTGACAGAGGAATATACTTATAGCGGCACCTTGGGGATCATGCGGCACTTCAAGGCGAATATCGTCGGTGTGCCGATGGACTACACCGATGGCATGAATATGGATGCGCTGGCGGCGAAACTTGCGGAACTCAAACGCCAGAATATCCGACCATCGCTCATCTATACGACATCGAACCACCAGAATCCGACAGGTGCTATTCTCTCGCTTGAGCGTCGCCATCGGATGTTAGCCTTAGCGGAAGAATACGACACACGCATTGTTGAAGATGACTGCTACGGCGATATTGACTTTACATCGACACCGACACCGGCATCACTTTTTAAGTTGGATACTTCTAATCGGGTGATCTTCATTGCGACTTTCTCCAAGATTTTAGGCGCGGGTGTTCGGCAAGGTTATTTCGTGGCGAGAGAACCTTATTGGGGACAAATTCACCAGAACCGCTGGGACGGCGGGACGAGTGCATTAGCGAGTGCAATCGTTGCTGAATTCTTCATGGAACACTTGGAAGCGCATCTCGTGAAGACGAATGCAGCGGTAGGCGCGAAATGTCGCGCAGTGGTGGAGACGCTTGAGGCGCACGTCAGCGATCTCTGTACATGGACACGCCCCCGCGGTGGACTCTTCCTATGGATAGATCTGCCGGAGAACACGGACCTTAACAAGTTGCAGGAACTCGCCTCGGCAAAAGGGGTCGGATACAGTAACGGAAGTGCCTTCCACTACGCGAGCGAGTCCGTAAAGGCGATCCGATTGGCGTATGCTTACTGCCATGTCGATGATATTCCTGAAGGGATTACTTATCTATGTGAAGCGATTCGCGCGGCACAAGTGACCTCAGCGGATGTTGCGGCAGGCGATTAGGGAATAGCCAATATGCGCAATATTATCCTCATCTCGTTAGATACACTACGGGCATCAAGTATGAGTTGTTATGGGCATCGCAACCTGACGACACCGCACCTCGATGCGCTCGCAGAGAAGGCGACGCTTTTTGAGAAGTGTATCAGCCCACATATCCCGACACATCCTGCTCATACGACGATGTTCACGGGAAAGGATGTCTTGTCCCACCAAATTATTACACAGGGTGGAACGCTCAACTTAGCAACGGACATAAAGACGGCTCCTGAGCTGCTGAGTGAGGCGGGCTACTTCACCGTTGCGGCGGACAATTTGGGACGCTGGTTTCAGCGCGGTTTCCCTGAAGCACTGTATCGCGGCTACCAATGGGAGACGGGTTACCGCAATGCTCGGAAGGCGGAGGCGGTTAACGAAACAGCGATTGAGCTTTTGGACATTGCGCAGGCACAGGATAAACCTTGGTTCGCTTTTCTTCACTACTGGGATCCACACACGCCGTATCTTCCTCCGTTGCCGTTTGAACGGATGTTTTATAGCGGAGACGAATGTGCCCCGACCCATCAAAGCATGGATGCTGTTTACGCATGCGAACCCTTTACGGACTATTTTCGACAGTGGATGTGTACGCCAGACCCATCGGATCCGGACAACATTGCGAAGAAACGACTCTGGACGGATAGGCGGTATGTAAACGCGCAATACGATGCCTCGATCGCTTATATGGACGCGTGCCTGGCACAGTTGTTCCGATACTTGAACGATTGCGGGCAACTTGAGGAGACGCTCCTGATGATTACCGCCGATCACGGTGAGGAACTCGATGAACACGAACTCTGGTATGACCATCACGGACTCTACGAAACCAATTGCCACGTGCCGTTAATCGTTCACTGTCCGGCACTCATTTCCGAAGGACAACGGCTTGACGGTCTTGTCCGTCTCACTGACATTGCCCCGACACTCCTTGATTATGCGGGGTTGACGGCGGTGGCGGCGCGTGAAAAGATGGAGGGCACAAGTCTACGTGCCTTGATGGAAAACAGCTCACACGATGGGACGACGGAAGCGGTCTATCTTACGGAGTGCGGATGGATGAAAAAGCGTGGATGGCAAACCCAGAAGTGGAAATTGATTGTTGAAACCGGTGATACGCCTGCCGTTTATGGAACACCGGATTTGGAACTCTACGATCTTGAAGAGGATCCCGACGAGGTTTATAATTTGGCTGAAGAGGCAGACGATGTCGTTGCGCATTTGAAAACAGATATGGAGACTTTTCTGCAACGCCGACTCGCCGAAACAGGACTGCCCGACCCAACGGTCGAACAGGATATTACCATGCGACGCATCGGTGATACGTCTAAGGCAGTGCCGCTTTGAAGAGGAATATTGTGAAACATAGATGTAGATCGCGCCTTGTTGCTTCAATTTTCAATAGCGTGATGCGATCACGAGTAGCGATCGTGCCACTTGTGTTGATGTTTGTCTTTAACGGTTGCGCGGCGTTAGAGGAAGCGCAGCGACGGCGAGAGAAGCGGATACTCGAAGAACGAGATTCAGCCTCCCTCATGCTGAGACCGTCGAAAGCGACGATCCTGCCGGTGAGACCGGACGCACTCTTCGGTGAAAGTGATCACTATACCCTCAAATTTGCTGACGATTTGCGAGCCCTCGAAGCATTCGACGAAGTCGAGGAACGGAAGGAATTCATAGAAAGCGCGCTCGGTTATATGGAAAGTCTTTACGATGCGATGGATCGGCTCTTCGGTTTTAAGCCGAAGCATAAGATACACGTGACACTGCATCACCTCTATAGAGGAACGAATCTCGCGGCGTTTACGCGCACCGACTATCGCTCAGGGATTCAGGACGGACGGTATGTGAAGTTTATTAACGGCATTCAGATGGATTTCCCAATAGACATGTATGAAAAACACGGGGTGCGCGTCCATGAACTGACACATGCCTTTACGAATATCTATTTTTTACCGGTATGGTTCTCGGAAGGCATCGCTGTCCTGATTCAGTCGGAATATGCAAAAGGGGGTATGCACCCGAAACTTGATAGCCTTGAAATAGATATGAAACTTGATTTAGATGGTGTGAATCAATTAGAGAGTTGGGGCGGACATACTGAGAACAGTCCGTTGACGCATTGGCGCTACAGTTATGCATACACGCTCGTCGCTGAGTTGTGGGAACGATACGGTGAAGATTTTTATATCAGGGTTTTTAGGTTGATGGAAGCAGATGGGCTCCATCAAAAACTCGCAGGGTCTATGAAGACGAGTTTCTTGGTTTATTATTTCAGTGAAGCCGCTGGCGAAGATCTCGTGCCTTTCTTTAGGAAACTGCATTTCAAAGTGCGCAAATTGACGAAAGAAGATATCCTCAAGCAGATTGAATCGAATAAAGTAGGAGTAGGTGGGAGGCGATAATGCGTGTTCAATTCCAATCATACAATGGGTATGCATGCCTGCTACTGGGGCTGACGTGTCTCTATTATGGGTGTAGTCTCGGTCAGAACTGGAGCCAGAACTACGCACAACTGCCCGGCGTAACCGCCAGCGATCCGGCAATCATCGACGGGAAAACCGAGACTATCGGTCAATCCCAACGGAAAAAGGGGTCGGGCAGTGCTTTAATCGACCTTGATATTCCATCGGAGGCGATTGTGTATTTGCCCGAAAAGAAGGCGCTCTATCGGATTGTGATTCACTCGTCGAATTTGGAAGAATTTGAAGTGATGGCATACAACTCGCGCGGTGAGTGGGACAAAATCTATGACCTGCGAAGTAACAAGGATTCGATCATCGATATCCGTTTTAAAAAAGTGGTCACGACAACGGGCATTAAATTAGTCGTGCACCGGACGACGGAGGATGCCGCTCGAAGACGGGAGAATGTCCAGATACGACGCGAAAATGTGGAAATCAAAGAGGGACAGGTGCGGCGTGGACGTTTATTATACCGCATCACAGGACCGACAACGGCACTCGCGAAGATTGCGGAGATTGAGTTATACGGTTACGTGAATTAGCGATCAGTAATTGTCTGAATCAGGATTTTAGGATTGAAAGAGGCGAGGTTAAGCAATATTAGGTTTTGGGGAAGGGTGGAAGCACAGGAAGATTGGAAGAAACACTGTCTCTTCTTCCTATCTTCCAACCTTCCATCCTTCCGACTTTCCAACCCAATTGCGGATGCAAAACTTGAACGTTAATCCTCAAATTTGCCTATGCAGTCCACTCGGCTTCAACAACACTTAGATCGATACCTCGGTATTCCGCTTTGCGCGCTGCTGCGCCTATTTTCTCAACAGGCATCGATACCCTCCACCCCGAAAAAGATTCTTTTCATTCAACTCTCCGCTTTGGGTGACACGATTTTGGCGATCCCCGCCATTCGGGCGATTCGATACGCCTTTCCAGATGCCGAAGTCGCGATGTTAGCATCCCCAACGAACCTAAATTATCTATCAGCGTGCCCCTATATCGACAGACGCATCGCTTTCCGTAAACCAGGAATCCGATTAATTTCGCTGCTGCGCCGCGAGAGATTCGATTGGGCAATCGACTTAGAGCATTGGCCCCGACTGAGCGCGCTGCTCGCTTACGCGACGGGTGCACCGATGCGACTCGGATTTTCGACAAGAGGACAGTATCGTCATTACCTTTTCACGGAGACGGTCCCGCACATCGAAGGACGGCATGAGGTCCGTAACTTTTTGAGCCTTGCGGCGCAACTGAACTGTCAAGTCCAAGAACTTGGACTTGAGGTTTGGTGGCGTGAAAACGAACGTGCGTGGGTACGCGAAGTCTTGGCAGAAGTGGGTATCTCGCTGGAGGAACCGATGATTGTGCTACATCCAGAGGCAGGCAGACGCGGCGAGCCTCGCAGACGATGGCCACACGGACGCTATGTGGCACTGGCGAATGCTCTGGTTGCAAAGTATGGTGCGCAGATCGTTTTGACAGGAGCACCTGATGAGGTGGCGGTCTCTGAAGAGATCGCTGATCGGACGAAACACCGAACTGTTGTACTTACGGGACGGACGGAGGTCAATCAACTCGCTGCGCTTTTTTCGGATGCGACGTTGGTAGTGAGCGGCAATTGTGGTCCGATGCACCTCGCGGCGGCAACGGGCACACCGGTTATTGGGTTGCATGGTCCTACGAACTTTGCGCAATGGGGTCCTTGGAGTCGTCATTCGAGTATCGTCCGTGCACGGATACCGTGTAGTCCGTGTCTTAATTTGGGTTATGAGTATGGGTGTCAAGCACTTGCCGATGGGACCTCGCCGTGTATGCACACGGTTGCGGTTGCGACTGTGCTTCAGGAGTGTGAACGGTTGTTATCGGGAGTCGGCGGTCAGTAGTCAGTAGTCGGTAGTTGGCAGTCGGCAGTCAGCAGTCGGCAGTCAGCAAGAGGATGTTCTTAAACGAATACCTCTTTACTGAACGCTGAAAGGTTTTTCGCAGAAAAACCGACCTGATCGCTGACGGCTAACTGCCATTCTTGCTGATGGCTGATAGCCGATAGCCAATAAATAAAAAAGGCGAGGTATGAATACCTCGCCTTTTGTTGTACTGACGGTTTAGTACATGTCACCACCTGGGGGCATCGGCGGTGCCGGTGCTTCCGCTTCAGGTAGTTCTGCGATGAGCGTTTCGGTGGTGATCATCAACGCTGCGATACTGGCTGCGTTTTGCAACGCCACCCGCACGACCTTAGTCGGATCGGGAATACCAGCTTCAAACATGTCGATGAAGCGTTCTTGATGTGCGTCGTAGCCAACGTTTCCGCCTTCGTCCTTGACTTTTGCGATGATGACGGAGTCTTCCTGTCCGGCATTCTTCGCGATTTGACGGAGCGGATCTTCGAGCGCACGGCGGACGATAGAGACACCAACTTCTTCCGTCGGATCGCTGAGTTGGAGTGCATCGAGAGTGGCTTGGGATCTCACGAGAGCGACCCCACCCCCGACAACGACACCTTCTTCAACGGCGGCGCGTGTGGCGTGCATTGCGTCTTCAACGCGTGCTTTCTTCTCTTTCATCTCGACTTCCGTAGCGGCACCGACGTTAATGACGGCAACACCACCGGCGAGTTTTGCGAGGCGTTCCTGCAACTTCTCGCGATCGTAGTCGGATGTTGTGTCTTCGATCTGTCTACGAATCTGGTCGATACGCCCTTGGATGGCTTCGGTTGTGCCTTCACCTTCGACGATGGTTGTGTTGTCTTTGTCGATAACAACACGTTTGGCACTGCCGAGGTCGTTCAATGTGATGTTTTCGAGGTTAATTCCGAGATCTTCGGAAATGACGCGTCCGTTTGTCAAGACGGCAATGTCTTCGAGCATTTCTTTTCGGCGGTCACCATAGCCGGGTGCCTTAACGGCGGAACAACGGAGTGTTCCACGAATTTTGTTGACAACGACGGTTGCGAGTGCTTCGCCTTCAACATCCTCAGCGATGATCAACAGCGGTTTGCCCTGCTGTGCGGTGCGCTCTAAGACCGGAACGAGGTCCTTGAGGCTGCTGATTTTCTTTTCGTGGATGAGGATTGCGGCGTCTTCCAGAACGGCTTCCATCCGATCAGCATCCGTTACGAAGTAGGGTGAGAGATAGCCACGGTCGAACTGCATACCTTCGACGACATCCAGTGTCGTTTCAAGGCTTTTTGCTTCTTCGACGGTGATAACGCCATCTTTTCCGACTTTTTCCATAGCGTCAGCGATGAGATCGCCGATAGACTTGTGCGATCTCGGTTTTCTCGGAAACCTCTTTGCTCAAACCGTGAATTGCGTTAACGACCGCATTGACGGCTTTTTCAATACCGCGTTTAAGTGCCATCGGGTTATGCCCTGCGGCGACGTTTTTCAAGCCTTCGCGATAGATAGACTGTGCGAGGATGGTTGCGGTGGTGGTTCCGTCTCCAGCGACATCGCTGGTTTTAGATGCGACCTCTTTGACCATCTGCGCGCCCATATTTTCGTAGGCGTCTTCGAGTTCCACCTCTTTTGCGACGGTAACACCATCTTTGGTGATTGTCGGTGCGCCGAATTTCTTATCAAGCACGACATTCCGTCCTTTGGGACCTAATGTAACTTTTACTGCGTCCGCGAGCTTGTCAACGCCTTGTTTAATAGCGCTCCGTGCTTCTTCATCAAACGCAAGTTGTTTTGCTGCCATGTGTTTAACTCCTTTCTTAGTTAACCTTAGCTAAGATATCATCTTCGCGCAAGATGAGATATTCAGTGTTATCATACGTAACTTCGGTGCCGCCGTATTTGGCGAAAA
>JAGWBV010000118.1:0-4402 GCA_021295715.1 Candidatus Poribacteria bacterium
TAAGCCGTCGGTTTCATCGCCCGAAATTCTGCCTCGCCAAACATATCCTGTGTTTCCGGTGTCAGTGGTGCATGGATTGTGATGAAATCAGAGGTTGCGAGGAGTTCTGAGAACGAAACCTTCTGTGCACCGGACTCCTGAATCAATTCAGGAGCGGCGCGTGGGGAACAGATGTTGATTGTAAGCCCGAACGCTTTCGCCTTCGGCACAATTGACCGAGCAATCCGTCCGAAGCCGATGACACCGAGCGTTTTACCTCGGATTCTACGCATCGCTGGTCCGATGTTCTGATCCCACGTCCCTTCCTTGACTGCCCGATCGAAGCGCGAGATTTTTCTGGCACACGCCAGTAGCAACCCCATCGCGTGGTCGGATACCTCATCAATACAATACGCAGGGACATTGGTCACAATGATACCGTGTTCGGTAGCGGCTTCCACATCGATGTTGTCGAGTCCGATACCGCAACGCCCGATAATTTGGCACTTTTCAGCAGCGGTAATGACAGGCGCGCGAACGGGTTGCCAGCAGGTGAGGATGCCGTCCATGGCTGGTGCGAGGGTTAGGAGTTCTGCCTCGTCACCAGTTTCCGCGGCGATGAGTTCCGCCCCAATCTCGGCAAGTACTTGTCGTTCAGGTTCTATGGAGGACCAGGCATAATCGGTGATGAGGATTTTCCAACTGTTTTGCATGCTTTCCTTTTAGATACGTCAGTGCACTGACTATGGTGATTCGGGCTGTGGCCTGTCACGCCCTCTGAAAGCTTCATTCTCTGCTCGTAACTGTTTGAGTTCTGATAGAACTTCACTATGGACTGCGTAAAGTTCTTCAACCGAGGCATGCAGACGTTCTTGCCCTCGCTGTCTAAACGCTATGATCAGTTGTGGAACACCAAGCGCAGCTATAACCAACGCAAACAGCCATCCTAACACCGTAAAAGCGAAGTTGAGCCGCTTGTCCACTCCGTCTATTCGTGTGTCCACCTCGCTTATTTTTGTGTTCAGATGCTCCTTCATCCGCTTTTCCGATGCATCTATCGCTGCAGTCATTTCTGTGCGTATCTGCTTTCCTTCAGCAGCTACGGTGATCTGGACGATTTCTCGTATGCGTTGGATATCTGAGTCGCTGAGTTCTGAGAAAGCGGGTGTAACGAAAAATAGCAACATTCCTAAGTAGATTACGTTTCTCATAAGAGAGCCTTCCTTAGACTTGCATCTATAAGAAGACCTTACCGGGGTTCATTAAGTTTAGAGGATCTAAAGCATTTTTGATAGCACGCATTAAATCGATTGCTGATCCGTGTTCCTTTTCTAACGCTTTTCGTTTGCCGATGCCGACACCGTGTTCACCGGTGCAGGTGCCTCCCATCTCTAAAGCGATGTCTACAATCTGATGGCTGAAGAGTTGTGCTTCTGCTAATTCAGCGTCGTTATCCACTTCAAGCGGAAAAACAACGTGAAAATTCCCGTCTCCAACGTGTCCGAGGAGTGACGGGTCAAGGCTCGATTTCGCGAGAAGTGCTTTCGTTTTGGCGATGCACTCAGCAAGTTCGGATATCGGGACGCAGACATCAGTGACGTAGCCGACAGAACCCGGACGGCGGCTTAAAGCGGCGTAGTAGCTATCATATCGGGCTTGCCAGAGGCGTTTACGTTCGTTCTCGTCCGTCGCCCATCGGAAATCGCCACTCCCGTGTGCTGCTGCGATGGTCCCAGCAATCTCCGAATTCTCTGCGACGGTGTGCTTGGAACCGTGGAATTCAAAGAAAAGTGTCGGTGTAACTTCGTACGCCAATCCCGCATATTTGTTGACGGCATCCATCTGGCGTTCATCTAAAAGCTCGATACGGGCGATACTAACTCCTTTGCCTATGAGTTCAATAACGGTATCCACTGCTGCGGTTACGGTTGGAAAAGCGCAAACAGCAGATGCGACCGCTTCCGGCAACCGTGTTAATTTAAGCGTGATCTCGGTGATGATTCCCAATGTGCCTTCTGAACCGATGAAAAGACGCGTGAGGTCGTAGCCTGCAGCAGACTTCCGCGCCCTGCTCCCTGTCCGAACGATGGAACCATCAGCAGTGACGACAGTTAAACCGAGCACGTTATCGAGCATCGTGCCGTATCGGACGGCACTTGTACCCGATGCGCGTGTTGCCGCCATCCCACCTAATGAGGCATCCGCACCCGGATCGACGGAAAAATGGAGCTGCGTACCGATCTCCGCGAGATGCGTATTCAACTCCAAGCGCGTTACACCCGCTTGGACGGTGGCATCTCTATCGTCTCGACTGACCCGGAGGATGCGGTTCATTTCGTTTAGTGCGATGCAGAGCGTGCCTTCAGTTGTGACAACAGCACCTTCAACACCAGTTCCCGTGCCATAAGGGACTATCGGCATTTTATATTTTCCACAGATTCTGACAATTTCGGCGACTTCGGCGTTGGTTTTCGGGAAAGCAACGGCATCCGGGAGCGCACCTCGGTGATAAGAGGCATCGCGAGCATGCGCGTCTCGGACAGCATTATCCGTGCTGAAGCGTGTTCCGAGAAGTGTATGGAGTTCCTTATGGGCGTGCTTTAAGTTATGATGATCCATGCTATGGGTATTTTAGCACAATTTGGGGGTAGTGGCAAGCGAAAAGTGGCTACATTGGTGCATATAGTTTTCCGATAGGAAGCATCTCCAAATCCCGAACCCACTTCTGTAGGAGCGATCTCCTGATCGCGACATTCCTCCAAGATAGGTCAGAAACCGAAAACTGAATGCCTCTGTGATTCTGCGGAATTGGCTTGATACGATGTATGCCATGTGTTATCTTATAAATAAATGAAAAGCCCGATTATCTTAGGAGGCCTTGCCGCATGTTGCAGATTGAAATCCACTCTCCAGATCTCGAAAAAGAGGTCAACGCGTTGGTTGATTCGGGGCTTTATCCGGATCCTCATGCAGTTATGGTTGATGCACTTGAAAACCTGGTCAAAATAAAAAAAGCCTCACGACTTGATGATGCTATTCAATCTTACAAGAATGATGAAATAACGCTCGGCAGAGCCGCTGAATTAGCCGGAATGCACCGTTTTGAATTTGAAGAGGTTTTGAAGGCAAGAGGTATCGTGAAAGAGACCGAAGTTGAGTCTGTAGAGGAATTGGAAACTGGCGTTTCAGTAATTAGTGATCTTCACACACCAAATGAAAGACCCAAGGAGTCATAAGTCTTGGTCTTTGTTGATACTGATGTTCTTTCGACCTTTGCTAAGATTCAACGATTGCGGTTGCTATTTGCTGTTTTCAATCAAGAACTTCTTCACATTGCTCTGGCTGTGGAAAACGAAATCAAAATTGGTGCTTCAAAGGGATTTCGCTTTGCCCAAAACCTTACAGTATTACTAACCGAAAAACAAATTCAAACTCATCGTCCCCTACCTATAGACGAAACATTTCTAAAGTCCTTACCACATACACTCGCCGCGGGTGAACGTGAATCCATGGCAATCTGTAAACGCCTCAATGCTGTTTTTGCAAGCAATGAGCGTCGAGTGAAGCACCACTGTCAAACGAACGGTATTCGTTGTATCAATTTGGCTGAAATTTTGCGATCATTCTGGAGGTTGGAGATTTTATCCAAGACAGATGTAAGGCAAATCATAACCGGGATTGAGATAAAAGATTCACTCAAATTCCGAACGACCGATCCGATTTTCAAATGAAACTACACCAAGACAATGAAGTTCGGGAGCGAAGCTATTCCCTTTGGAAAAAACAGGCAAGATCCCGTTTTCTACATTCGGATTACGGCAAAGTGTCCTGAGCTGGTTACTGGAAGATTGGGTCTAAATAAGCGTATGCACTTCATTCATTACAAGTATCACACTGACATATTACATCAACTAGACCGATAGAAAAATCCCGCACCATGCCATCAGAAAATACCATGATGAAATCATCGGTTGAAGCATAACTTCAATTATGGTAGATAAGCGACCATTTTCAATTTTAGCGTCCCGACTTCTACCATAGGGTAGCACGTCTTCAGTGCGCCCACATTCAGTCAATCCTACACCATCCTTTAGCTCCTCACATAATTTCTGTAAGATGGAGTCATCTATTTGAAAAATATCTCCTGAGGCGATTTCTATTTTCAAGAGGACCGAGTTTAGTTTTGCTGAACTGGCAAGGACAGCCTGAAGTGTAGCTTTTAAATATAGTGCATTTATCATTTTTAATTTTCCTTATCATGAAGTAAGAGATTGGTATAAAACATTATAGTTATCGGTCAGTGTCAAACATCAATCGTTTGAAACGTGGATCTAAGGATTCTGTTCCCGTGATACTGTCTGTGTTGACATAGACCTTGTCTGCGCCTTCTATAAGTTTATTTTTTTGTATGAAACCGTAGTCA
>JAGWBV010000118.1:4465-16310 GCA_021295715.1 Candidatus Poribacteria bacterium
CATCATACAAACATTGACGGGTTTTGACAGAGATTCCAAGAAGATAATTGAAAGTTTCAGGTAAATCGACAGACTGTTTCTGCGTCTGCATATCTTTAACGATGTTGAGTTGATAGTTAAACGGGTTTTGAAGTTCAGCAACGTTCAAAAATGTATGGCTGTCGCGGGTTTCGTTTCCCAATAGATAACTAAGCAACTGCTCTTCAAAGAGCGAATTTTCGCGTTCGGTAAATTCAATATTGTTGAGTGCGTCTTCATAGGATTCGATGCGTTGGTATTTAATGATATAAGAGAGACGACTCTCACGAGAAACAGGTTTGGTTTCTTTCCATTTTTCGGCATAGACAGCTTTCTTTATACGCGGTTTGAGGACAGTGTCAAAATGATGTCCCATTTCAATGAGGATGTATTTACGTTTGCCGTCATCTTGGCGGTTCAGGTTGATAGTGGCATGGGCGGTGGTGCCGGAACCTCCAAAATAATCCAACACAATACCGTTTTCGCCAAGAGAAGAAACGCGGAGGCAATCTTCAACAAGATAGATGGATTTAGGAAACAAGAATTCATTTTCACCGAGCATGTCTTTTAAAAGATTAGTTCCATGTGATGTCGCTGAGTATTTTGCCATGCCTGTATCGTTATTGTTTTTTTATTTTTCCCATTTTTATCTTCATCGTCCTCATCAACTGAATACTCTATTTTTCCCCACCATGTTGTTGGCAACGTTCCTTCTTCGTTTAGAAAACGTTTAAAGCGAATTGAGATATTACCATCCGAGTATGTTTTCGCGGATACCTCAGATAATGCTAACCTTTCTTTAAGTGTTTTAACTTCAAAATTCCATGTCATTTCTTGATTATTTTCGTCAATAGGCCAAATTACTGTTTCTCCAGGAATCGGTGTTTCCATGAGGCACCATTCCTCGGACGTGGTCCTCCATTCCATTTTGGGAATTCGAATTTGGTCGTCCTTGACAAAAATTGGATAAAACAAGCGACGCCTAGCGATTCGCCGGGCATTAGGTCCACCAGATTTCCTAAGAGGTCTCCACTGGAAAAGAGATCCTTTCTCATCAATATTCCTGTAGTTCTTAAGTTGTTTTTCCGTCCATTCAAGGCGGCTAATTTGTGAAATTTCGGTCATTCCAAAGAACATGGCATATTCGTGAGCAGGAGCAAAGCCTCTTGGTCTTTTACGTCCTCCTGGGTTGGAACAGACAGCCACAATTCCAAGTTCATTCTTTTTCTCAAAAAGATTCTGGAGTAACTGCCGGAGGTTTGATCCTTCAACATCATCAATAGCGGAACAAAAAATACCATTGGTTTTCAATAGCTTTTGTGAAACTTCAACCCTATCAACCATCAGCGAGAGCCAAGAAGAGTCCTTGTAATCATTCTTATACAGGATCGCAGATGCATTAGTATTATAGGGCGGATCAATGTAGATAGTTTTTATAGATTCAAGATATTTTTCTCCCAACAAATTTAAGGCTTGAAAATTTTCACTATGAATGAGGATTCCATCCGTTTCATTATCCAGATTGTCAAAATGTGACAGGAGACGGTCTTTGAAGTCCAGTGTGAAGTGGCAGGTATCCAAAACAAGGTTTGGGTTTTCTTTAAGAAAATCAACGGAGAGCGGTTCGGTGTAGTCGGTGCTGATGAGATTGTTATCTATTTCATGGATGGCGAATAGGTCTTTCCACTCTTCAAGTTGCGCGGTGTTCTGTATGATTTCAGGATAAAATTCTTCTGGGACACGGTCAAGTGTGAGGCAGTAGTCAGTAGAGAGAACAAACTTCTTTTTAAGCCAGAGGCGTTTCTGAAATTCTTCGATGTGTGACAAAAATTCAATTATTTGGGAGGCGATTTTGTGAACGAGTTTTGCTGTTTCAATCCAATTTACTTTCGTTAAATTTTCCTCTTGAAAATTAGCGTCTGCGAAAATGAGGGAGGACAACGGTATCACTTTGTTTTTGATATAGACATCAAGTTCTCGGTTGAGAAATTGCTTAAGGTCTTTATGAATAAAGAAATCTGCTGTGTTATGGCGAGTGTAGGTTCGGAGGCGTTTCTTGAGGATTGTTACATCATCTATTTGCTTTCTAAGTGCAGCGAGGACTTTGTAAGCGTTATCCGCGTTGGAAATCGCTCCAGCAGCGGCGATGATTTCTGATTCGGCAATATCAATAATTCTGTCCTGTTGCCTTTGTCCACTGTAGCGTTTCTTTTCAGAGTCGGTGAGGGATCGGTATTCAAACGGAATACAGATCTCATTGGTTTCTGGTTTATAGTTTGTCTCAGCAGATAATGGAATAAAGAAACGTTTCGTTCCTTTGACGTTATCCTTTTCAATATCCACATTGCGTAGGTCAAAAGTAACAGTAATGCCTTGGGATTTGAATCTATAGGTGGAGAAGTGCTCACCGCTTTTGACGTAGTACTGGTCGCGGTTTGCCCAGTGGAGGTAGACCTCTTCGCCGTTGTACGGAACGGCGTAGCGTTCGGTTTGGGAATAGCGTCTGCGAGGGATGAAATCACCACTATCGTAGTAACGAGAGAAAAAGGTGTAGAGGTGATTGAAAACGGCATCTGCGCGTTGGTCTTGGGATCGCGGCGTACCGTGTTGTTCTCTTGCTTCAAGATTTCGTTAATCAAATTTCCATCAGCATCTAATACAGTGTCCCCCAGGGCATCACGAATTTATTGTGCTAAGTTATCAATATCTTCCCGTGCGGTTTCGATTTCCGCGTTTTCGTTAAGTGCTTCTTTAACAATAGCGGGAAGTTCCTCATCAATGAAGTTTTGAATTTGGTCGCGCCGATAATTGATGATGCGATAGATACCAAAGTCGAGGTCTGCGGCATCTGCGCGGAAGAGCTGTTGAAGGAGATTTTTCAGTTTTCGTAAGGATTCTTGCATATTTTTCCGATCTCGTTCTCTGAAAGTAGAAGTTTGGGTTGTTTTTTGAGTGTAACAAAACTGTGCTGGTAATGTCAAGAAAAATTTTTGTAGGCACAGAGGAAGGTTAGGAAATCTCACCAGTACGGAAGGGCGTGGTCTTTAGGTATTGGTGCTACTCAGGGAATGGAACGCTTTCGTATATCTCTTGTAGAGGTAATTCGCATTGGATGGAAGTAAGTGGGAGTTGCTGCTCAAGTTCTTGAAAATCAGTGAGAATCCACTGCGCTGCGTGTCGGACGTAGTGATCAACGTGGACCTGGTCTTGGGAGACGAGGATGTATTCTTGCAAGGATGTGAGTTGTCGGTAGTGTGCGAATTTGTCGCCTCTGTCATAAGCCCCTGTTGAGGGGGAAAGCACCTCTACGATAACAATCGGATCGAGGAGTGTGTCAAAAACATCGTCTTGAAAGCGAGGTTCTTCGCAGACGACACTGACATCAGGATAAAAATAAGAATTTACTGACGGAATACTCACACGCATCTCATTAACGAATGCAAGGCATCCACTGCCTCTCAGGCGAGTGCGGAATTCACCGGAGATATTGTAAGTAATTAGATTGTGCGCGAAACTTGCTCCAGACATAGCAATTATTTCACCGTTCATGTATTCACTTCTGACTGTATCAGCGTCAGGGATCGCCTTGCGTTCTAAAGTGATGTATTCTTCCGGTGTGAAATATGCCTGGGATGTCCTCATCGTCATAATTTCCTCATTTTTGTCTGGGATTCCCTAACTTCTAAAGAGATTCACATATTTTTCCAATACAAAGAGGCGGTTACGAGAGTCCTCTGAAGTTTCCTTCAGTACACCAAGTTCTGTCAATGATTTTAGCAGACGATTCGCGCTTGAAAAACTTATGCCGAGTTCTTTTTCAACTGATCTTACATTAACAATCGGCGTAGCGTACATAAAACGCAACAGTTTTTGCGCGTTTTTCGCTCGAGAGCCGAGAGTTAATATGTTGGTCTCATATTCTCGCTGAAGTTCGAGAATCCCTTTGAATGTCTTAATCCCATCTTGGGTGGTTTCAACGATTCCGTTTAAAAAAAATGTAATCCACTGCTCTAAATCATTTGATTTGCGGACCATAGAAAGCGAATCATAGTATGAGTTCCTGTGCTTCTCAAAAAACGTGGACATGTAAAGGAAAGGTTTGCTCAGTATCTGCGCGTCGATGAGTTGCAAAACGATTAATAGTCTTCCGCACCTTCCATTGCCGTCCAGAAAAGGATGGATGGTTTCAAACTGGTAGTGTGTAATCGCAATTTTAATCAGTTCTGGAATCTGTAGTGATTGGTTGTGCCAAAATTTTTCCAAGTCGCTTAAAAGATCCGGAACCTCCTCCGCTGATGGCAGCACAAAAAATGCATCAGAAGGCGATGAACCGCCGATCCAATTCTGAGTTTTGCGAATTTCTCCAGGGGCTTTGTGTTGTCCTCGAACACCAGAGAGCAATATCTTGTGTGCCTCCTTTAGGAGTCGTATACAAAGCGGAAGTTCGGACAGTTTGGTTATCGCGAAGTTCACCGCTTCAATGTAATTCTGGACTTCCTGCCAATCATCTCGTCTCTCTGGACTAATCTCTCTTTGCGGTAAAATGGCTTCATCAAATTCAGTTTTTGTGCCTTCAATTTGGTTGGAGTATGTTGCTTCTTTCGCGATGCTCATTGGAATGGAGAGATTAACATCTGGACGAAGTTCAGCATAGGCGTTGAGTTCTCCAAGAAGTTTCGCCGCATGTTCAATCAGAAGATTTATCTGTGGGCTTTCCCAAATAAAAGAACAGTTTACAAAGGAAGGTGTAAAACTCTTATATTCTCGTTGTTGTCTGTATTCACCCGCTATGAAGTTTTTCATATTATCGTTTCCACCTATCTTTGACAATCACAATTTTCTCATTATCATTTTCGCCTATTTTTGGCAATCACAAATATTATATTCTCAGCGGCATGCAGTTGGAATCTCACCAACAATCCGAAAAGAAACACGGGGTGGGCTATGGTGTTGAAGTTATGCTATTACGAACCTCGTTGACAATGGCATCGGGTTCAATGCCTTCGCCTTGTCCCTCGAAGTTGAGAAGGATACGGTGCCGGAGCGCAGGGAGCAACACATCATCGATATCCGAAAAGGCGACGTTGTAGCGTTCATCAAGGAGGGCTTTGATTTTGGCGGTGAGGGCTACCGCTTGGACACTCCGAATCCCGGCACCGAGATGGACATAGCGTTTGACGATCTCCGGCGCGTCCTCGGCATCCGGATGCGTGCCGCGGACGAGTCGGATAATGTGGCGTTCAACATGCTCCGCGATGATGACCTGTGGCACGAGTTGACGCATCTTGTTGAGCGTCTCGGCATTCGTCACCTTGTCGATAGTAATCTCGGCTCCGGATGTGGTGCGGCGTAGGATTTCGACGATCTCATCTTCACCCGGAAAGTCGATCAGGAGTTTAAAGAGGAACCGGTCGAGTTGTGCTTCGGGGAGTGGGTAGGTGCCTTCCATTTCCAACGGGTTCTGTGTAGCGAGGACACAAAACGGTTCTTCTAACTTGTGGCTGGTGCGTCCGACGGTGACGGTGCGCTCCTGCATCGCTTCAAGGAGCGCGGATTGCGTGCGCGGTGTGGCACGGTTAATCTCGTCGGCAAGGATGAGTTGAGAGAAAATGGGTCCCTGCTGGAATTCAAACTGCCTTCTTCCGTGTTCATCCTCAACAAGGAGCGTTGTGCCTGTGATGTCGGAGGGCATCATATCCGGCGTGAATTGGATACGTTTGAAGGAGAGATCGAGTGCCTCGCTGAGGGTATAGATGAGTTGTGTTTTGCCTAAGCCGGGGATGCCTTCAAGGAGAGCGTGTCCGTTAGCAAGTAGACAGAAAAGCACGCCTTCAATAATTGCGTCTTGACCGACAATGCGTTTTTGGACTTCGGCTTTGACAGTGTAAAAGGTTTCTCGGAATTGCTGGATTTGGGTTTCTAAGTTCATGTTTTTTTAGGCGAGGTTAGAAACCTCGCCAGCAGAAATAAGCGCGCTTAGAAAGCGCGCCTATCGGGGACGATGCTACCAGTTGTCTCTGGTAACGTAGAGAGATCGATTTTCCATCGGGAGTGTGATGTGCTTGCCACCGAGCCGATGCGATTCGATCATGCCCATAAGCGTCTCTATACTCCGACGCGCGAGGTGGACGGGTCCTTTCGTCTCCCGGTCTTCGTCGAGTGCTTCGGCGATGTCGGTAATGCCCATGACGGTGCCTGTCGCTCTGGATGTCTCTGGGAACGGCACTTCTTCAAAGAAGGTCCCATCCTTTTTTCGGAATTGGATTTCTCTACTATTGTTTTGTATACGGATCTTACCGTCGGTGCCGCAAACCTCATATTCGGGTCCAGTGCCTGCGGTATTATACCCGTGGACCCCGTTGGAATACCGGATGTAACCACAGGCGATACCGGGGTCAACGTTGAGACGGTTGCCATCCCAATCGGAATCTTGGCAGATAATCGCGCCCGTTACGAAGTCAACCTCCGGGTCACCCGCGAGGAAGAGGAGCATATCGGCGGCGTGGGTTAATCCCCAGAGCGCAGAACCGGATCCGTATTGGGCAATGGAGCATAAAACATTGCCGATTTCGCCAGCATCCACGAGCTCCCGCACTTTTCGATAGATTGGCATGTAGCGACGCTGCGTGCCGTAGTTGAATTTGACACCGTGCTTTTGAACGATGTCTACCATGATGTCTGCTTCTTCCATAGAGCAGCAGAGCGGTTTTTCACAGTAGATACCCTTGACCCCATTTTCGGCGGCAAAGACAGTCATGTCGGCGTGCGGACCGGGACGCGTGGCGATACAGACGATGTCGGGTTTTTCTTTCTCAATCATCTCTTGGTAGTCTGTATAGGCGCGCTCAGCTCCGTAGCGTTGCCTGATGGTTTCGGCTTTCTCGGCAAAGACATCTGAGACTGCGACGAGGTCTGTTCGTTCACAGGCGACAGCGGCTGCTGCGTGTGAGAAGGGTTGCCAAATAAAACTATCGGCTCTGCCCTCGACTTCGTCGTCGATGGTCGCGCCCATCCGTCCGCATCCGATGAGACAGGCTTTATATGTGCGTGGCATGTTTTTCTCCTATAAAGGTAATACACCAATGGGTTAAAAATTCGAGTTCAAAACTTCTGAGCGGATTATTCATCTGTCTGTGAGCTGCACTTTAAACGTCGCGTCTAACATCGTTCCAACTTTTAAGCCTACCGGCTTTTTCATCCGCTTCAGCCTGTTCCAAGCTTTTGACGATTTCAGGATCGCTTGCCAATTCGTAAGTTGCTTCCCAGGCTTCCTTATCGTAGAAATAATTCATATAATCAATAGCGGCTCTGAGCTTTTCAGTTGGAAGTTTCTCGATTAACATCACTGCCTGCTGCTGGAGGTTTGATTTCTTCATCACGGAATTCCTTAGAGGGTTGACTTTTCCTCAGTTTGTCATGAGTTAATAAGTTATCAAAACTCCGAACCGTTGTCAAGTAAGAAGTCGGGAATCGGAGTTCCCTCCTACAGAAGAGCTAAATGTCCCTGAAGCCGTCCTTCATGAAACCGCGCCCTTGACAGCAACTGACTGCTGACTGCCATTATTCGCCGGTGTAGAGTTTCCCGAAATAGGGACGGTAGCCTGCGGGTCCAGGGTAACCATTCCAGTAGTGGGCATCAGCAGGGAAAGAGACCTCACCGCCACTCCGAAGCCATGCCATGAGGGCGGGATCGGTGCCGCGGCGTTCTATTTCATCAATAGCGGCAGCGTGCAGTTTGGCGACAACATCGGGATGTTCGTTCGCAACGTCGTCTAATTCACCGAGCCGGACGAGTCTTGAATTTTCAGGTTTCGTCCCGACCTCTAAACTCCACTCACGATCAAAGACAGTGAAGAGATTGAGATTTGGGTTCTCTGTGCTGTTCTCCCATCGCTCAATACTGCCACCTGAGAGTGCGAGTTGCCTTTCACCGGATTCCCCATTACGCGCTGGGGTTAAGATGTCGTGTCCTTCAATGCCATCGGGACGCGCTTCACCTAAAATATTGAGAATTGTTGGGAAGAAGTCTTGCGGTTGGACAATGACGTTGCTTCTCCCTGTACTTCCTTCGGGCAGTCGAATAAAGAGCGGAACATGCGCCTCCTGCTGACGGACGGGTTGCCCTTTACCAAATCTACCACGCTCACCGACATTTGTGCCGTGGTCAGCGGTAAAGATGACAGCGGTATTCTTGTCAAGCCCTGTGGATTCAAGTGCGTCGAGGAATTGTCCGAAGCAGTGGTCCATCCATGTCGTTTTCGCGGCGTATTGCGCTTTGATGTGTTGTTTCGCTTCATCCGAAAGTTTCGCATTACCCCGTGCCCCGAGGCTGCGCGGATCGACGCGTCCATCGTAATCGGGACGAGTATCGTATTTTTTCATGAACTCAAGCGGCGCGTCCCAAGGCTCGTGTGGATCGAAGCAGTCTACCCAGAGGAAGAAATTGTCTCGCTTGGCGTTGTCTTTAAGGAATTGTGCAGCGGTGTTGAAGAGTCTTGCGCAGTTCCAATCTTCAGGTTTCTTGCGGTTTCTGTTTGCGCGTGCGTAGCTGCGGAGCATCCCTGATTCAGCGGCCTTGTCATCAATAGAATCAAAGAGAGGTTGACGTGTCCAGTTATCGGGCCACACGACAGTATCAGATATCCAGTCTCTATCGACCTCCGCCCCGCGAACGAACGTCCATGCGTGGAAGGGCCAGTCAAAGTTATGCCCGCCATTGACGAGATGCGGTGTATCGTGAATGAGTTGCGTGGCGTAGCCGTTTCCTGCGAGTGTCCACGGTAGAGTTTGGCGTTCGTGACGGAGCGGTTTCCACGGGTGGATGGGCGCGCCGTATTGCCCAGTGATGACATCAGTGCGATAGGGAATCGTTGGGAAACTGGCGCAGAAAGTGTAGTCAAAAGCCAAAGCTTCCGAAGCAAATCGATCGATGTTGGGTGTTTCTATCCAGTCGTTTCCGTTTGCACCGATATAGTCGTAGCGGAGTGTATCAATAACAATATAAGCGAGATTCATTTTTTAATTATACCTTGCGGATAAGTAACGGAACTTGTAACTTAACGGTTTCCGTGTTCGAGTTGAAGAAACGCCCAAGCAAAAACTCCGCGCCGTTGTTGCGGGCTTATGGTTGTGTTTTACACGAAAACCTACTCTATTGATCACTGATCCTGATACCTAACGACTTTACCATTTTGGGATTGCGCCGAGTAAGAGTTGCTGTTGCGGTGTGCCGTCTTCTCGGAGTTTTGTGACGCGAGGCCCATCAAAAGGTTCACGCGATTTCATCCACGCGTTTTGGTAGCACATCAGGCAGACGCGTCGACGTTGTGACGAATTGTTAGCGGCACCCCGATGCCAAGTCCATCCGTCGAACATAACCGCTTGACCGGGAGAGACAAGCACCCGTTTTTCATCAGGCAATTCGACAGGCGTCGGTGGTGGACGGAAGGGTGCCCTATGGCTGCCGGGTTGGATAACCGTAGGACCGTTATCATCCGTAACCTCGTCAAGGTAATACCCGCAGTTAATTTGTGCGGGGAGACTTCCGTAAGGCGTTCCGTTCGGTGCGACGGGCCAGGGACCATCGCGATGCCAATGCTGGTCTGGCGTTCCGGGTTCGGTGATGCGTGCCGTCGCGCTGTGGAGTTGGACACAGGTGCCTAATATAGCCTCCATCCGCTTTAGAACAGGCGGGTTGTCTAACAGGAACGCGAACCGATCGTCTTCCTCAAGGAGTTCACCAATGAATTGGCTTTTGTCGTTGCGTTCGTAACTTTCATCGAGTGCCTGACGTAATGACTCAATCTGTTCTGGTGTCGCGGCGTTATCGACGACGAGGTATCCCCAATTCAGGAAAAAGTTGACCTCTTGTTGCAGTTGGTGATCCAGTTCAACGTTGAGTGTTGGCGGCACTACACTTGGGCTTGCCATCGGTTATCCCTCCTTTATCGCTTCCTGATCCGCTGTAGTCCACTCTTCCCAGCGTTCTTCGTCGGCGCGGAGGAAGCCGGAGTTACATCGGGGTTGGAGTTGCTCGTCCACACCGAGAAGTCGCATGTGTTGATGATTATTGGCGGCTTTCGCAGTCTCCAACAACTTTTGGGTATGCGGACCCGTGTGATGATCGGTGTGTTTCAGCCATGTCAGGTTATAATAAATGCTGAAGAAATAGCGTAAGTTTCCAGAGGTATTCGGTGTGCCGGAGTGGATGAGTCCGTTATGCGTGATGACGACATCGCCAGCTTTCATGTGGACCAGTGTTTCGTCGGGATGCGGGACGGCACGTTGCGAATCTTCCATGGTAATCGGCTTCCGATGCGAGCCAACAATGACACGGAGGGGTCCATATTCATGGGTCAAATCCTGCAAATAGGATATAGCATTGATGGCGTTCGGGCGATGATAAGCATCGGTAAAAGGGACGTGTGCCCAGCGATCACGGTGCCACCCAGAGACTCTACCTTCTGCCTTTTCTTTTTCAATTGAGGCAAACGCAGCAAGCGTGAGGTTGTCTAATTGCACAAAGGGACCCATCACCTTTTCTATAAATTCAAGGATTGTCGGATGCGAGACAGCGGACCACATCAGTTCGGGTGCCAATTCAAGCGTATTTCCGAACCACATTTGCCCATCGTTGGCTGCGGAGAGTTCTTGGTGCTTCTCTCGCCAACTTTGCATCTGGGGTTCGTCAAAAACCTTCTCAAAGATCGTGAAACCATTGGTTTTATAGGCTTCAAAGTGTTCATCTAATGTTGCCATTTTTTAATTTTCCCTTGCGGAGGAACAACGTGCGTTTGAACTTTGACGTGCGTTCCATCTATCCGCCTGCGTGTTTTTGCAAACGCTTACGGACGGGCGAGGGTGTTGCTCATTCCTTCGTCTGTGAGCAACACCGTTCGTCCGAAAAAATCCAATGCGAAGAAAGTGTTTCTGCGTATTGTTGCAGGCTACCGTTAACACAATTCACTTAAGAACACAATCCACTTAAGATTGCTTCGGCGAGTTCCATGGTTTTAACAGCCTCGTCAAGATTCGCGGCTGGGAACGAAACAGGCGTATCGGATTTCACACAATCCAAGAAATATCTGTTTTGCTCAACCGTGCCACCCGTGCCTGCTTCGGTGATTTCCTGTTGTGTGCCATCGCAGAAAACGGTTCCGCGGGAAACTCCCTCAAGATAAGCGGAAATGTCTCTACCGTGAATCTCATAGCGTTCAAGGCGTGCGTCCGTGGTGTAGTTGGCAATGTGTTGAGCGACACAACCGTTATCGAACAGGATGAGTGCGGCGTGGACATCTTTATAATTTGAGATGCTTCGCTGAACGACACTATGGACTTCTTGGACATCAGCTTCGGCGATGGCGCGGATCGCATCAAGCGCGTGGATGGGTGTCTCCAGAAACATATTGTCCATCAAGTGTTCTGGAAATCTGTTGCCTTGTGCCAATCGGGTGATGCTCTTGTGGAACTCACCAACGATTTGTGTCACGGGACCACGTGCGGTCACTTGGCGTTTCGCTTCGACGATGATCGGATGAAAACGACGGTTCCAGCCCACCATGCCTTTCGCACCTGTCCGTTCTGCTGCAGTTCGTAAAGCGACTGTTTCTGCGACACTCATACCCGGCGGTTTCTCCAAAAGGGTATGGACACCGCGCTCAAAACAGGGGAGTGCCGCCTCGCCGTTGAGGTGTGCGGGTGTCGCAACAAAGATAGCGTCCAAGGCTTCTTTGTCCAGCAATGCGTCAATGCTCTCGTATTTTGCTGAGACGTTGAACAAGTCCGCGGCGTTATCGCGTGCCGCTTCGATGGGATCACAGACGGCAAC
>JAGWBV010000119.1:0-11257 GCA_021295715.1 Candidatus Poribacteria bacterium
AAAGTGATGAGACGAATCGCTTGATAACAACAAAATACAGCTTTCGTTAAATTCAGCTAGTCTCGTATTTGAGAAGAATTGTGTCCGGCTCGTTTTAGCCGAACTGGTTTGTCAGTTTTCTGAGTAGCTCCGGTACCTGCTTCATCCTTTCGTACCGGGTATGTAGTTCACCAATTTAAGTCTTGTGAAACAGATTCCAACCAATTCATATGGGATACTGATCATTTTTCAATCTGTTGCGTATGTCGTCAATATGCTCCCGGAGTTCCAAGCTGTCTCCTTCATCAGAAATTGCTTCTTGCAGAAAACGATAGCCGATCTCTAAGGTATGTAAAATTTGACATCCACACTTGTTTCAATCTCGCAATCGAGAAGTTTTTACAAGTCAATTGAGATTTAAAACCTTATCTCTACGCATTGCCTTGGTCTTTCTGAATTCCTCAGCTACTGGCATATCAAAAAACTTCGCTCCAGCCTCATGTTGATGACAGATATCCTTAATAGCCTCAAGCGAGCAATTAAAAAATTCCTTACGCTTGTTTACAAGATTCACTCTTTTTTCTTCAAGTGCTCTATGTAAAGTGTTTTCTAATTTTGGAGCGTTTTCAGAAAAAATCAGAGCGTGCACATCATATTTGAATGGAACAGCTGCACCACTCAATTCTCTAATTCTGTTTTCAGGTTCTAAGCGTCTTGTCAAGCCAATCTTATAAATATCCTTACCGAATGAACCTATATTAGAAATGATATAGATATAGCCACTGCTTGTAACTTCTGCTCGAGACAACGCACGAAGTTTATTTCCTGTTGCTTCCCTCAAACTCTGTTCCAATTGGGTTATTTTATCTCTGAGTTTCTCGGTATTTTTACGATTATCCGTTGCTGCACCTTCAAACTCTTTTCTGGCTTTTTCTAAAGCTTTTTGATAATTGCGCTCTTCCTTCTCTGCAAGGAGTTTTGCCTTTTCAAGTTCTTTTTGTGCACTTTCTTCTTCGCGCAACCGCCTTGCTATCTCAGCACGCTCTTCTTTTTCTTCCTGTAGTTTCTCTTGATACTCATGTACTAATTGGAGTTCGGAAAGTTTTAGATGCAAGTAATTGTTAGATATTGAACATCGCTGGGTCGCCCCAAGCTTGTTTATATCGTCAAAAGCCTTATTTATCTTTTTCTCGATACTGGCAACATTACTATATTTAACTCTGCTTATAACAGAGTCGCAACAACCATTAAACGCATTCGCCATGAGTTTGATTTTTTCTGTAGTCATCTTCTTACCTTCCCTTCTACTTCCGTCAACACTCCACTCGGCAGAACACGTGATAGCTGTTTTCGCTTGAAACATTTGCTTTTGAGCGTCTCGGATACCTTTCAGTCTTTCTTTGTACTCTTGGGCTGTGCCAAAATCATATAAAGGCTCGTAAAGTCCATGCTGTTGCAGATCAAAATCATGTTCCACAGAAACCAATTGTGATTTCAATTCCGAAAGCTGCTCTGAAACAGAATACCTTTCGTTTTTGAGAGAATGAATTTTTTCTGCCAGAGTCCCCTTAGACTTCGTCAATTTATCTATGTCTACTAAAAGCTGACTACTGACTTTTTCTGCTTCTTGAGATTTTTTTAGAGTTTCGTCACATATTGTCTTCATTTCTTCAAATTCTTGAGAAATGTCACGTAGATCCGACTGGTGTTTGCTTGCCAAACTGTCCAACTCGTCTATTTCAGTCTCTAAATCTATTTTGCGCCCAACTAAACTTTCTATTTCAACTCGAAGTTTATGGATCTCACTTTCGCAAATCTCTTTCTCTTGTAATTTTTGATTCAGTCGGACTATTTCTTCTTTGTACCCCCTAATACGTTTTTGGCTGTAATGATTGATTAAGAAACCAACAACTCCTCCACCAACAATTGTACCTAAGATTAATTCTAATAGCATCTCTACTCCTTTTTTGTAGATTGTAAAAGAGCTCATATCCTCGAATTTAACCTTTCGCCCTAAACGTACCTTTCAACTATTTACTCCCCTATTTTTTCTCTGGGCAAGTGAACCGAGCGGAAACGTTGCGTTATCTCCGTTTATTTTTTCGGGAAGGTGAGGTTTAATCGGAAGAATGCCTATATCGCCCGTAGTGCTGTCAATCCTGTCGCCGGTTCTTAGGCATCAAGGAGAGGAATACTATATGCCTTTATCCGTGAATCACGGGTAACAAACGTCAAATCTTCGATGTCTGCTTGGGCAATTAACAATCTATCAAATGGATCCTCATGATGAAATGGAAGGTCTTTAACTCTCCAGACATGTTCATAAACAACCGACAGCCATTGAAAACCTGATGCTGCTACCGATTCCTTGAGATTTTCAGGAGCTTCTAATTTACCGAGTCTCTTTTTAATGGCAATCTCCCATGCGGAGACGACACTGACAGTAACATTGTTATCCGGTTGTTTTATGGATTCCATTGCTTGTTGGGATAACAAGCTGGGGTCATCAAGCCACCATAACAGGACATGGGTATCCAATAGCAGATTCATCACACTTTTTCCGGACGAAAGGCTGCCATAAAGGAGTCAGGAAGCTCATCGAAATCGGGGGCTATCTTGACTTTTCCTTTCCACTGTCCGCCTTGTCGGGGGTGTTTGAGGTTTCCCGGCTTTAAGGGTATTAGTTTGGCAACAGGTTCGCCGTTATGTTCAAAAATAATTTCTTCTCCTGCGACAGCACGCTCGACTAACTCAGCCACGTGTTTTTCTGAGGGGTGATGTATATTCACATGCATCTTATTGCTCCCATAAATACATATTATTTTCAATTTGCTTCATTCGATAGATTCTGATGCCGTAGTCTTTGAATACATTGTATAGAGTCTACCATAAAGTTGAGCTTTTTTCAAGTGTGATGTTTCGGCTAATTGTAATCAAGGTATTGACTTTTCCTGATCAATATGCTACAATTTCCTTAGACACTCGCGCATACCTAAATGTCTCCACAAAATTCTACCCCGCAATTCAAACAGATTTCGCCCGCAGGTATTTACAGGGTTGAATTGCGATTTTCTGCAACAAATATAACAACAAGTGTGTAGTCCGTAATGAAATTAGGTTCTCCTTAAATGGCATAATTTTGCTTCGCAGCGAGAATGCTTTACATGTGGAGGCGGATATATGGAGAGGAACTTTCAGGTTCCAATCCAGCTAACCAAACCGCAAGGTATAACTAAAAAATGTCAGGATATTATAGATTTCCAACAATTTGTCAAGATACTATTGTTTTTGTATGTGAAGATGATTTATGGACGGTTCCCGTTGAAGGTGGAATTGCAAGGCGACTCACATCGAATCTCGGCACAGCGAGTGCTCCTCGCTTATCGCCGGATGGTGAACGACTTGCGTTCTCAGGACGTGAAGAAGGTCCGTCCGAGGTTTATGTTATGCCCGCACTCGGCGGCGAGGCGAAGCGGCTCACCTATCAAGGGAGCAATGCTGCTATCGTCAACTGGGATGCCGATAGCAACGCGATTCTCTATGCCAGTAATGCCGGTTTGGCATTTGATCCCTGGATATGGAAGATCTGCGCCGATGGGGGCGAACCGCAACGCCTATCCTACGGTCCCGCGAATCATATCGATTTCAGTGCTACGGGTGACGTTGTCCTCGGTAGATTGACCCGTGAACCTGCACGCTGGAAACGCTATCGCGGCGGCACTGCTGGACAACTCTGGGTTAACTCGGATGGCGATGGACAATTTCAGCTCCTCGCGCCCGTAGATAGTAATTTCACAACACCGATGTGGATTGGTGAACGTATCTATTTCATTTCTGACCACGAGGGTGTTGGTAATATCTACTCTTGCCTACCGACGGGTGAAGACATTCAACGCCACACGCATCAGGATACCTATTACTGTCGTTCCGCGCAGACAGATGGCACACGTATCGTCTATCACACGGGTGCTGACTTATTTGTTTATGAAATTGAGAGTGGTACGGAAACCCGTGTTGATGTCGAATTCCGAAGCTCGCGTACCCAGCGACAACGGAAGTTCGTGAGTCCATCGCGCTACCTACAGAATTATGCCCCAACGCCAGACGGTCATGCATTGGCAGTAACCGTTCGAGGGAAACCCTTTACAATGGCGAATTGGGAGGGTGCCGTTCTCCAGCACGGCGAACGCAACGGAACACGCTATCGCTTTACGGAGTGGCTCAACGATGGGAAGCGTCTTGTTACGCTGTCCGATGCTGAGGGTGAAGAGGCTCTTGAAATTCATACACGTGATGGGAGTGCTGACGTTGTTCGGCTTGACGCGCTTGACATCGGGCATGTTCGGCAACTCGCTGTTGCTCCGCAGATTGAAGGCGACGAGAAAGATTGGCTGCTGCTTATCAATAATCGTCTCCAACTTTTGCACATTGATTTAGAGACACAGGAAATGCGGGTGCTTGACAAGGGACACTATCAAAGTATCCGAGATGTAGCGTGGTCGCCTGATGGAAAATGGTGTGCCTATAGTTTCGCATCTACGGAAACCACCCGTTCAATCAAACTCTGTAGAATTGAGACAGGTGAGACGTGGTTCGTCACAGATCCAGAATTCAACGATTTCGGTCCGGCATGGGATCCAGAGGGGAAATATCTCTATTTTCTCTCCTATCGCGAATTCAATCCCGTCTATGACGCGCTCCACTTTGATCTTGGGTTTCCGACGGCGATGCGTCCTTTGCTGGTGACCTTGCAAAACACATTAGGTAATCCGTTTATCCCGGAACCTCGTCCGCTTGAGGATGAGAAGGATGAAGGAGAAGAGAAACAGGACGGCGAAGATAAGACATCTGACGAGAAATCTGAGCAGAAGACGGAGAAACTGATAACCATAGATGTGGAAGGAATTACGCAGCGCGTCGTCGCGTTCCCATATCCGCACGGACTTTATCGACAGATCGCTGGTATTGAAGGCAAAGCGATTTTTACGTCGTTTCCGGTGCAAGATACTCCCCCAGACGATGAGGATAACAGACCGAGAGGCGTGCTCCATGCCTACGACTTCAAGGAGCAAAAAAAGGAGACACTTGTTTCTGGTATTAATGACTTTCAACTCTCGCGTGATGTGAAAACGATTGTCTATTCCACTGGAAATCGGTTGCGTGTTATCAAGGCGGGCAAAAAGACGGAAGGCGATTCCAAGTCCGGGAGTAGAGGGGGGCCGAGCCGACAGACCGGTTGGATTGACTTGAGTCGTGTTAAAGCCTCCATCGTTCCGACAGCCGAGTGGCATCAGATGTATCGGGAGGCGTGGCGGCTTCAGCGTGAGTATTTCTGGACGGGGGATATGTCCGGTGTGGATTGGGAGCATGTGTATCAACGCTATCTGCCCCTCCTTGAACGGATTGCAACGCGCGGTGAATTCTCGGACTTGATGTGGGAGATGCAGGGGGAACTCGGCACCTCACATGCGTATGAAATGGGGGGAGATTATCGGAGTTCCCCGAATTACGCCCAGGGGTTCCTCGGTGCCGATTTTGCTTACGATGCGGAGAGCAATGGGTATCGTATCACGCATATTCCGCGCGGCGACGGTTGGGAGGCGACGAAGGATTCTCCTCTTAACGCACCAGGGATTAATATCCGTGAAGGCGATGTTTTACTCGCTATCGCTGGGCAGCGCATCAGTGAAACCGTTTCGCCGGGTGAACTGCTCGTGAGTCTCGCAAATCAGGATATCCAAGCGACGTTCCGAAGTGCGGATGATGGCGAGGAACGCGTCGTCACACTCAAGGTTCTCGAAAGCGAACGCGAACTTCGGTACCGCGAATGGGTATCCCATAATCGGCGGTATGTCCATGAAAAAACCGACGGCAAAATCGGATATGTGCATATTCCTGACATGGGACGGCGTGGGTATGCGGAGTTTCACCGCGGTTTTCTCGCCGAGGTGAGTTATCCGGGGTTGTTGATCGATGTCCGCTACAATGGCGGTGGGCATGTTTCGCAACTGCTCTTAGAGAAGTTATCTCGCCGTCGCATTGGGTATGATGTCCCGCGGTGGGGGACACCGCATCCGTATCCAGAGGCTTCCGTTTTGGGTCCGATGGTGGCTGTCACAAATGAGAATGCGGGTTCCGATGGCGATATTTTCTCGCACTGTTTCAAGTTGATGGAGTTGGGGTTGCTCATCGGTAAGCGGACGTGGGGAGGTGTTATCGGTATTTCACCGCATCAGGCATTTGTCGATAGAGGTGGCACAACGCAGCCGGAGTATTCTTTCTGGTTCATTGATGTTGGCTGGAGTGTTGAGAACTACGGGACGGATCCGGATATAGAGATAGATTATCGTCCGCAAGATTATGCCACGGAAGCCGATCCGCAGCTCGACCGCGCAATCGAAGAACTCCTCCGTCAGATGGAGGAGAATCCGCCCGAAGTCCCCGATTTCGGCGAACGTCCGCGTTTGACCTTGCCCACACTCCCGAAAGCGTGATATGATATGTGTAAGCAATAATCAATAATGCGCCATATACACCCAAGAGAACTACAATTCTACCAGACACCAAACGGTCGAGAACCTTTCTCTGAATGGCTAAAATCAATTCGGGATCCAGAAATAAAAAACAGAATCCAAAGACGACTTGACCAGATCGAAAATGGCAATTTAGGCGATTATAGGTCTGTCGGCGAAGGTGTTTTTGAGATACGGTTCCACTTTGGAACGGGTTATCGCATCTATTTTAGTGAAGTAGATAACACAATTTCCTTTTGCTTTGCGGCGGGGACAAATCATCGTAGACACGGGATATTGAACGCGCAAAAAACTATTGGTTAGAATACAAGGAACACAACAATGAGAAAATTGAGAATATGGCGCGCATATCTAACTGAACGGTTTACTGCTAATCCAGAAGAGGCAATTCGGTATCTCAAATTCTCACTTGAGGAATACCAAGTTGACGGTGACACGCCTTTGCTGCTGCTGGCACTGTGGACGGTCGTAGAATCGCAGGGCGGGATTTCCGGACTCGCCCAGAAAACCGGACTCGCTCCAGAATCCCTCTCCGACATTCTGTCCAGCAACGAAGCACCGCGGATTGACACGCTCAGCACTATTCTCAACGCGTTGGGATGTAGACTCTTGATTCGACCGGTAGCAGACACGGACTCCTGTGTTGAATCTAAGCGCGAAGACGAAAGAGACATAAACACGACTGTGGAGAAAAGTATGGCGCAAGTAATTGAACCGCCCGTATCTTGATTGAAGCCAATAGTTCAAGTAAATTTTTTCTTCTTGGATGCAAATGCGGTTGTTTGTGAAAGAAAACGGGTAAGTGAGGTAGTCTTATGGCAAAAGCGGAAGTTGAAGTCCAATTCACATTTACACTGCCTATTGACGAGAGTTTTTTGCGACACAAAACCGATGCGGAACGTAAAGCGAAAGAGGCTTTTGTGCTTGAACTCCTTCGGCATGGGGATATTAGTGCCGGTAGAGCTGCGAAACTTCTCGATATTTCGCGATGGGATCTTTCAGACTTGATGTCTGTGGCTGGAATCTCCCCTTTTGCTGAACTCAGTGCTGCAGATCTTGATACTGAAGTCGAAACTGCTCTAAAGGTTTTGAATAACCAAGACGATGAAGAACCATTATGCGTATACTCTGTGCGAACGTAGGGAGCACCTCGTTCAAATACCAAATTATTGATATGAAGACCACGACCTCGCTCGTCAAGGGAGGCGTGGAACGTATCGGTAATTCACCCTCTGCTTTCACACACGCTGTGCCGGGGAAACCGTCCCGCGAAGGCGAAATCGATGCACCCACACATACTGTTGCTATCGCGCACGCCATGGATCTAATCACCGATGCCGAGGTCGGATGTTTTGAAGACTTGGGGCAATTGGACGGTGTCGGATTCAAAACCATTCTTGCCCGAGGCTACTGGCGTTCCGCACGGATTACCGAAGAGGTAATAACCGCGCTGGAGACCTCTACACCGCTCGCACCGATGCATAACCCCGCGTATATCGCTTCTATCCGTGCCTTTCAGGAATTGCTTCCCGCAACCCCACTCGTTGCAGTTTTTGAGACGTGGTTCCATCAGACGATCCCGGATTACGCCGCCGAATTCGGTGTCCCTCGCTTCTGGGTGGAACAGCACGACATCCGTCGTTACGGCTACCACGGGGCTTCACACCGATACATCTCCGAACGCGTGCCGCAACTGCTCGGACAGGAAACAGGGGAAGGATTGCGTATTATCTCTTGTCATCTCGGTGGGAGTTCATCTCTCTGCGCCATCAAGGACGGGGAATCTATGGATACGTCGATGGGCACGTCTACGCAATACGGGATGATTCAGTCTACCCGTTGTGGTGAGTTAGACGCATTTGCTGTGCTCTATATGATTGACAAAGAGGGGTTCTCTACGGATGAGATTCGTCGTCAATTGGTTGAGGATTCCGGGTTGAAAGGGATCTCTGGCACGAGTGGCGATATGCGTGATATAGAAGCGGCGATTGATGCAGGCAACGATGATGCCCGATTGGCACTCGATACTTACGTTTACGGTGTGAAAAAATATATCGGTGCGTATATCGCTGCGCTGGGCGGAGTCGATGTGATCGCATTTGCTGGGGGTATCGGTGAGAAAAGCCCAATCACGCGAGCGAAAATCTGTGAAGGACTGGAATGGTCCGGTATTCACTTAGATGCCGTGAAGAATGAGCAACTTACTGGCGAAGTAGACCTCTCGGCGGCTGACAGCCGCGCCAAAATCCTTGTTGTTGCTACGAATGAAGAATTGATCGTTTCACGTGAGACCGCGCGGGTTCTCAAGGCGCGCGGTTGACAATCGCTTACATCAAATATTCTCGATCCCTAAAAATTCGGATCGCAAGCCACAGCAGCACCACTGTCAATATGAAGATGACGAGAAGTGCCACCCACGCGGATGGCGGTGATGTGCCTAAAAGTTCATTGAAATCGCTTCGCGGCAGTCTATAACGTGGAAATAGCGTGAAAAGATAGTGTGATATAGAGAGTCTCTTGATTGCAGTCGGCATCAGTGGACTTGCGGTAATATTTTCCCATCCCATCAAATATACCAACCCCCACAATACAGGATTCTTGAATTTGGCTGCCAGCAGTGCAGCAAGTGCACCGTAAATTAACAGTGCTAATGCCATTGAGACGGTATAGCGTAGACTCATACCTACCTGAAAAAACACGCCGTTCTGTAATTTTGGGTGCGTTAGCATAATACCCGTCAGGATCAGATGAGATATTCCGATAAGCGTAACAGTCCCGACGAGGTATGCAGCGAATTTGCTAAGAAGAATCGACGATTTACGGATCGGACGCATCTGAAGATATATCAAACCTTTTCCGTCGATTTCATCTGAGATGATGGCAGTGCCGTAGAAAATTGAGGATAGATTCACCAAGAGTCCATAAAGTGCCAACGTTAACATAGGGATGAATCGGTTGACTGTTCCACTCCCTTGTGCGATGAACCGAAATGCGAGTGCTATGACAAGTGATAGCAGACATCCAAGCAGAATGAGGACGGTTCGTTTACTCCAAAACATTTGGCGAAGCGTCACTTTAAAAAGTGAGAAATAGGCGGGAAAAGATTTTGTGTTAAGAGCCATCTGTAACCTTTTAGTGGATGTTAATCTTAGATAATATTAACATTAATTTGGGAGTATCGCAAGTTTTGTTTTGAGTATGCAGAGCCGTTCAGTTCTCCGGTAGGAGGGAACTCCGATTCCCGACAATATTGGGTATCAGCGAAGAGGCTATCGGAAACTATCGGTACAGAGGTATGCGTCTAACAACACCCTCTGCCTTACGGATCGCCGACTGCCGACTGCTGACTGCTAATTTGTAGGAGGGAACTCCGATTCCCGACACCTCCGAAAATCAAGGAAAATAGCGAAAACTGAAGAGAATTGTCTAACAATCCCAATGCTTTAGCGTTGGGTCCAACCCCGTTGACTCGTGCAGGAGTCAAAAAAAGCGTTGACATTTTTTGTAAAAAAGTGGTATAATGATAGTATCACGTTGGAAACCAGCATTACCAGCGTCACCGCTTGGTGGCGTGCTGGTTTCCTCCCACTGGTAAGGGGATAAAAGCGTGATACGTGATATACCATGCGAAAAACAGATAAAGACTATCGTAGTTACATTGTAGCGACAGAAAAGCCAAATGAGGGGTCGTATCTATTCCAAGACGGTATCGCTGACCCAAGAGACACACGATAAAAAAGGGTTTTGGCTTTCGGATAGCGGACTCAAGAAGTATTTGAAGTTCAAGGAATATCCATGCCACGCCCATTCAGTTCAAGCGATCATAGACGACTATTGCGGTGCAAGACGTGCATTCTTTAGCAATCTTGAGAGTAATTCAAATGCGAGGCCACCCTTCAAACGGAGTTGGTATCATACATTTACATGGCGTGCGTCAGGTATCACTTACAAGCGCGGAAAACTTCGACTCTCTATGGGGCGTGGCAGAGACGCACTTTATATCAAAATAGATAAGAAGTTTCATGGTAAAGTGCCAGCAGAGGTTTCACTCGTCTATAACAGAAACACGCATATCTATGAGTTCCACGCGACTTATGAGACACAGTCCCAAAGGAAACCTAAAGCGGATATAGGCAGTGTCGTTGCTGTAGATTTAGGCGAAATACATCCCATCGTCTCTTTTGACGGACTCACCGCCGAAATCTATAACGGCAGATACTTACGGAGTCTCGTTCAATATCGAGAGAAGTTCAAAGCAACAATAAATCAGTTGCTTTCACGGTGTCAGCGTGGAAGTAGGCGTTGGAAGAAACTCAAGCGTGCCAAGAACCGAACTCTTAACACCCTTAATAATCTTATCCGTGACGTTCGACATAAACTCACGTCTCGGTTTGTCTCTGCGTGTAAATCTAAGAAAGTAGAGACGATTGTGATAGGTGATATAAAGCACATACGACAATCTATAGACTATGGATCAAAAATCAATCAGAAGTTGCACCAATGGGCGTTTGGGAAAATAACAGAAATGATTGCCTACAAAGCGAAAGGGGTCGGTATCCAGGTTGACTCCCAAGACGAAGCCTATACGTCGCAAACCTGTCCGCAGTGTGGGCATAAGAAAAAGCCGAATAAACGGGCATATCACTGCCCTAAATGTAAATGGCACGGACACCGAGATGTCGTAGGTGCGAGCAACATTCTGACGAAGTATCAGGGTTGGTTATTCAACCCTGTAGTTGGGGCGG
>JAGWBV010000119.1:11292-19404 GCA_021295715.1 Candidatus Poribacteria bacterium
CCCTTTCGGGGACTCAAATCAAGTAAGCCTCCTATAAGGAAGCAAAGAAGCACACGCCTTTAGGCGTTGTGAGTATCACTGGATCTGTGTTATTTGCAGAGCCATTCAATTGTCACGAACCCTTTTTGTGGGAGGGGTTTTTAACCTCGCTTCTTGTCTATATCAGTGTTCACCTATTCCCGCTAATGGACTCAGAAAACCGAAAACTAAATGTCTCTGGTGTTATTTGTAGTTGGGATTGCAAAATTATGGAAAAATATGCTATGATAACCCAAGTTGCTACGAATGAGTTTTGAACCTTTTAAGAAGCTTTTCGGGCACTTTTTCACCCCGTAAGGGTGCTATGTCTATAGAAAACTCCATTACATTACGGATAGGTTCTTGATCGATATCAGGAGCCTGTAATGTAATGAAGGGCGGATTTACGGGGAGAATCATTGTTCATTCAATTCACCTGACCGAACCGCAAGGAATAATTAAAAGATGAATCAGCATGATTTTAGCATCACCGAGTCGGAACTTAATTTTTTCAAAACATTCGGTTATCTCAGTTTTCCACAACTGATGGCGGATCGGATTACTGCAATCCAGGACGCTTTTGAAGCAGTCTGGGAAGAGAGAGGCGGGGGACATAACGGTAAACCGCACGAAGGTGCTGCACGTTCCTGCATTGTACCGTTCATTGATCAGAGTGAGGAGTTGTCATCGCTATTGGATGATCCAAGGATTTTAAGGATCGCGAAGGCGTTGCTCGGCGATGATTTCAACTACATGGGCAGCGATGGGAATTTCTACGTCGGCGATACGGGGTGGCACTCAGATGGTGGGCATAAGTTGGAAGACCCGATGCACATCAAGATTGCGTTCTATCTCGACCCACTGACTCGTGATACAGGTGCGCTTCGCGTGATTCCAGGAAGCCATCTTTTCGGCGATAACTATGCGGATGCACTCTCTAAACAGGCTGGAAAGAGCCAGGACTTTTGGGAAATACACGGTAAGGATGTTCCAGCCACGGTATTTGAGACAACCCCCGGCGATCTGGTTTTGTTTAACCATAATACCAAGCATGCGGCGTTCGGTGGTGGCACGCGGCGACGTATGTTTACGATGAATCTCTGTCAAAGGTATCCTGACGATAAACTCGATGCGCTGCAAGCCTATATCTCTGGATCTTCGCGCTTCTGGATTGATCGGAAGTATGGCGAGAAGATGATACGCACGGCGACACCCGAACGCTGGATACATCTTGAACAGGTGCGCGCAAACGATGGACATCTCGCTGAACTCTCGCGCCAAGCACAAGAGCGAATGAGTGAACCTTCACGCGGGTAATGCCTGTTCCCAAGTGTTTCGGACATAGGCGATTGACTGTTCAAACCCTTTCTGTCCCGAACGACTCGCTTCCTCGATGCTAAGCCAACCGTCGTAGCCTGTTTGTCTCAGGCGCGAGAAAATTGCTTGGATGGGTGAGGCACCCGTGCCGACGCGGACAGGTTCAAATACCCTAATTGCCCGTAGGTCGAAGATATGCAGCACAACGATCCGTTGAATAACCTTCTCCAAAAGTGCGAGGACATCTTCACCAAGCACAAGCGGGTTTGCAGTGTCGAAGCAGACACCGAGGGGTGTGTCAGAAAGCGCGTCTAAAATCTCTAAAAATATCTCTGTGGGTTGTGAGAAATCCCAATAATCCCAAGGCGCGCCTTTGGTATGGTTCTCATAAGCGAGGGTGATACCGTGCTTTTCTGCTGCGTCAAGGGCGCGACGGAATCCGTCTGTCACCCAACGCACGCCTGCTTCACGTTCAGTACCCGGATGGTTCTGTCCTGCTGTCACCCGAATGAACTTTACGCCTAATGCTTTTGCCAGTCCGATGTCCGCTTTCAGATCGGATAACTCCTGTGCGCGTTGTCCTGCGTCGGGATGTGTGAAGTCGCAATAACAGGCGATCATACACGGCTCTATATTGGACTTTTCGAGGACGGTGCGTATGTTGTTTATCGTTTCTGCGTCGCGCTCTGGAAAGAATTTGATACTGAAATCGACCGCATCCAGCCCTAATTCCGCACCGAACCGAATCCAATTGGCGACGGTCCTTTTTCCTGTGAAGATGTCATCGTAAAGAGAGACGGGGAGGCAACTCAGTTTCATTGTTTATATCCTTTAGGGTCTATTGGATTATTGGAAACCATCGGCACTTGGTTGGAAGATTGGAAAATTGAGGGACACCCATTCTTCCATCCGTCCATCCATCCCATCCATTCTTCCTACCGACTGCTAATTGCTGACTGCTGACTGCTATTCAGAACATGAACCGATACATTGGACGTTCTAAAGCGATGCCGATTAAGGTCCAGATGGCACCGAGAAGAAACTCGCCGATAACTAAACCGATGAAGAACGGCATCGCACGACGATAGGTGCGGAGTCCTCCCGCCTGAAAGAGAATCGCTTTTATCCCCCACGACAAGAAAATCGAGAACCAATACCAACTCGTATTCCAAAAACTCAGGGACAAGGCATAGCCTGCGGGGTGAAACGGCCACCAGATGAAACGGCGGCGTAGCACCATCAGGAGCGTTGTTAGGGCAATCGCGCCACTCGAAGCGGAAACCGCACCGACATCTATGGATTGTGGGTTAATGAGCCATTGTTTCAGTTGCTCGTAGGTCCAGCGGCATTGTGCCTGCTCACCATAAACTGCCGCCCCGTAGTGATAACCTTGTGCATAGTATGCCCAAGCCGATGAAATCGTGCCGACGATGGTCACCAAGATGATGGCAACGATAAAGCGGTTGTGCGATAACCCACGAACCTGTGCGACCTTGAAGCCCTCCAACATAATCGGCATCGGATGGGAGCGATAGGATCGGTTGAAACCGTGAAACATACTAAATGTGGTTAATCCTTCTGCACCAATGCGACGAGTGCCGAGAAAGGAGACGAGGACTTTGTCCGGTCTCCACGGCACATCGTGTGCAGGGGGACCGACTTCAGCACGAATACGCGTAATAGCGATGGCTAACGCGAAGAAGAGTGTAAAGTAGCCGAGAATGCTGAAGATCGGTGTGCCTGTACTTTTGAAGAACACAAGGATGAAGATACCACCGAATATTAACCCGATGATCGCGTATCTGATGTGTGCTGAAGGTGTACCCATTGCGCCTGGTTCTGCAGTGCCGCCTCGGAAAGCGTGTTTTATCTGTCGAGCGATGAACTTTCGGCTGAGCCATATCGCAGAGACCCCTAAGCAGAACCATGCCCCGAACGATTGCGCATCGAGAAATGGGAATCCCGGTAGATGTCCAATCCCCGCCATCGTCCCCCAGACACGCGTCATTTTGTGGAAGAGATAGAAAAACCAGATAGAGAACGAGAGTTCTAATGGAATAAAGAAACTCATCCCAATAGCAAATGGATAGACGGCGAAGGGAAGATTGCCAATGGCGTTCAGTGGTTTTGTCTGGAAATACTGTCCTAAGTTGTGGAGACTCCCTCCTAATCCCGGCACAACTGGGAATAGAAAGTGGAGACCGTTAAGAAGGTTTATCCCGCCTGCAAGCACAGCCCCTAACAGAAATAGACGATTGCTCAGGAGGACACGTCCCCCATTTTCCGTCAAATGCAGCGGGATTTGAATGACCGGGTAGCTGAGTTTTTCGTGGTTCACCCATTGGTGTCGAATGAGGATCGTAATACAGAGCATCATACACGTCAGCACGATGATAAGGGCTGACCACCAGAGCACAGGGGGCATCCAGAGCTCTAAATGTTGGACAGTGTGAAGTGAGTCGTCCCCTTGATAGAAGGTCGCCAACACGTTCCGTTCTTTGATGGTCAGCCAATCTGGCATGTGGCGATGGAACAGTTCACCCCATTCGTTCTCTGGGCTTGCGAACCAGATGGGATAGGTGAGCAGGGGCCAGAGTATCTGGAGTGTGTCGTGTCCAGCGATGGAGGAAGCGATGGATACGAGTAGGTAGACCACCATCAACTCGGCATCAGTGAGACTCGCATTTTTCCCGATGGCACGAAGCAAAGGATTTACCGCCATCAAGATTAACACAACAAAAATGACGTTGAAGTAAACGGTGGAGACGGTGGGGAAACTCTGACCTGTACCATAACCACTGGGACCCCAGTTAATCATGAGCCAGTAGGAGTTCGGGATGGTGATGAGGAGTGCGAGTAGAACAGCGCGAAAGCTGACTTTTGGCGAAGCTTGCGGGTTTCCAAAACTCGCGCTACGAAAGTTGTTTGGCATTTTTGGGTTTCCCGTTTTCATTATACAGAGAACGTAGGAAATTGTCAACGAACGTTCAAAAAAGATCAGGGCGAATTAAAAATTCTATCTTGATTTGGGGTGTTTTAATGGTATAATATTATAAAAAGCATTAAGCAAATTGCAACGCTATTCAAGGCGTTGCACAGACGTTAAGGAGAGTAAAATGTTTAGCAATTTATTCCGTCTGCGTGTTAGAGACTCGCTCGCTGCGCCACATCTATTTCAAGTCTGTTTCGTGGTTGTGGTACTAATGATAATCGCGACGGTTTCGACTGAAGCAGACCTCAGCGACCCGACGTTGTCCGTCTACTATAGTTTCGATGAGGATGGCGATACCGTCAAGGACGGTTCCATTTACGGCAACGATGGGAAAATCGAAGGGAAATCCAAAAGAGAAAAAGGCGTTATTGACAAAGCAATCGTCTTGGAGGCGAATACGTGGATAGATATGAACGGACCTGAATTTGAAAATGTGCCGCTTGAGGGTCTCACTATTGCGGTTTGGGTCAATCATACCGGCTCACCGGATCCGCAGAGCATTTTTGACTCAATTGGGACGGATCACGGAAGTGGTCTCTACCACGTCGAAATCCGCCCTGCCGGATTCAGGTTCTTTCATCGAAATGGTGCCGAACAACAGGTCTTCAACATCAATCCTGGTCCTGTTATCAAAGACGGAAAATGGGTGCATTTCACCGGCACCTACGATAGCAAAAGCGGGGACGCAAAGACCTACATTGATGGGAAAGTAACACACGAAGCAAAAGGAGACGGCGAACTCTCGGACAATTGGGGAGTCCAAGCCGAAATCGGACACCATAAGAATTCCCGCTGGTTCGATGGGTTGATGGACGAATTCTATATGTTCGCTCGTGCGTTATCCGAAGATGAAATTAAAGAGGTCATGGACGGAGAATTTCTGTCGGTGGAACCGGCGGATAAACTCGCCACAACGTGGGGTAGCCTTAAAGCACGACGGTAAGATTTTTAGGCATTGTGGGGGCTTTAGAAGTCGATCAATTGAATCCCCCTACTACAAGCGGCTTGTGCACAGGAATTTCCTGTGTTCAAGTCGTTTTTTTCTGTGGATTTACCGATGCGGCGCGTATTCCCAATCGAAGCGTTGTCGCCCATAACGCCTGCCGTCAATTTCGGTCTGGTGACAGACGAAGCACCTATGGGCTTCGGTGACACCGTGCAGCTCATGCACTAACTGAATTTCTTCCGTGTTATGCACGTGGCATTTGATACAGGTATAACTCCCGTAATCGGAATCGGCGTAGATGGCGATTTTATCTGTCGCCCTTCGGATGTGATAGGTCCGTTTATTTTTCGTGTCGGTGACCGTCCAGGCATTTCCGGGTTCCTTGACCGAGATGGGAGCAGTTGTGGGTACCCTGTTTTCATTTTGTAGGAACCACCAGTGCAGGTCTTCAGGAATAGTGTCCGATGTGTCCAAGTCTTCAGGGAAAGTTGTACTCACATGAAACAAAAGGCGTTCGGGGGTATGGCATCTCGCGCAAGGCACATCATGGGCTTGCGTGAGCGGTAAGAATTCGTCATGCTCCAGTTTCTTTTGCCCGTGGAACACGATACTGACGAGTAGGATCGGTGCAAGAACGAGATGGCATCGAAGCAGAATTCGGCGCGCCCCGCGAGATGTCAGACTCACAGCGATACCCGTGCCTAAATTCGACAAAGCGAGCAAAAGCGTAAGCCATGAGTGCCACGCCAGCGGTTGAAACGCAGAATGCAGTAGCACCAAGCACAACCCTAACGAAGCGAGCCGTTGATGGTATCTGAGCCATATTTGCCGATTGCCCCACCGAATCCAGCGGCTCCGCAGGAGGTACAGACTGGCAATGACGATGGCGATCGCACCAATGATGCTGATGGTGTGTCTCGCTTCACCGAAACTGCCTGCCTGCCATATACATAAACCTGAAATAACAGCAGCACCGACAATGCCGTGTCCGATTTGGATGAAAACCCTCATAACCTCAGTTTAGCATGGATACGAGGTGGGATCAATAAAAAAGATTTAGGGGTGAAACACAATTGTGGCTTTATAGGAAGATGGATGTTGACTTAAGAGATAGAGTCTCTTCTAACTAATTTTCCTGTTTTTCTGGATCTACCCAACGAAGAAAATCAACGGTCCCGAAAGGTTCTGTGAAAGTGTTAAGGATAATCCAAAATATTATCGGTTCTTGGATTGAGAGCCAGATGAATCCGTTGTTGGGCCCGTACTGGTTGAAGAGTTCTTGTATCTTTTGCTTAGCAGTGTCATTAGCAGCTTTCGCAAATGCAACATAGGCATCAAAAAAGTCATGGGCTTTTTGATCTTTTAACCCGCGGAACCATCCTTTGACCGTATCAGATTTATATGTCTTGTCTCTTGCCTCTTGTATGTGTGAAGGTAAGAGGGATGTCCGAGCAAAAATATGGTCCGGGAACAGGCTGAGTTTACCCCTAAGATCAAGTATTTGTTGAAAAATGATGACCTTGTGAAAGGTAATTATATCCGTATCATCAATAAATATATGTTTCAGGTGTTGCTTCAAAATGGAATGGAGGTGATCCTTGCAGCTTTCTTCCACTGTGTAAGGAATAGTTTTCAATAATCGAGCGAAAAGGGAAAGGGATTGCGGAGATAGATGTAAACTTTTTTTAGGGGTCTCTCGTATAATATGTTATAATAGTCGGGACTGACGGATAAATCCAAAGGAGGAAGAAACATGAAGTTGAAAGTAACTTTTCTACTACCCTCGCTTTTGGCAATGGTGGCATTTGCCGGATGTTATACACAACTCGGTTATCAAGAGCACGGCTTGCAAACCCATATTGAAGGTGCGTCTTCTGATTTTGATGGGAAATACCGGACGGTTTTGAAGGAAGAGAAGACGGAAGATCACGCTGAAGTAGAATCGGAAGAAGTGGAATCAGAGCATACCGACGCTGAAGCGTCGGAAGGCTATTACGGACGACGGAAGTATACGCATCGTGAAACCTACGTTTACCCACGTCGATACTCCGGCAGCTACTGGGGATCCTACGCACCGTATCCATATCGCTACTACATGCCCGTTGGGTTCCCGTATTATTCAAACCCTTGGTTTTACGGATACGGATATTACGGCTACTCGCCCTACTACCGCTACTATAGGGGATATTATCCGTATACGAACGTCTATCGACGGTATTACGGTCGGAGCCGGTATACACCCCTCTCACGGCGGACTTACGACAGACGAGACCTGCGATCTGAAAACCGGCGTTCTCGGAGTTCACGCAGCGTGACTTCGCCAAAGTCGAGATCGGAACGACCACAGCGGCGAACGAGAAATCGGAACGAAAGGTGATGGTATGAGTGAAAAATCATCTGAATCGCGGATGACACAAATTTCGCGAATTTTAATGTGTTTTTATCTCGATAACGAAACTGTAGCCCGTAAGCGTAGCGGAGGGCGGATATACGAAGAGGAACGTTATGCATCTAACATACCTCGCCGAACCGCAAGGTAAAATTAAAAATTAAAAAATGGAGGAATTGGGACGATGAAACGAACGATGTATATCATCTTTATTTTTTTATTTGCGGCACTGTTCTGGGCAACTGTCGGTATCGCGCAAGTAGAAGAGATGGCGATCGGAAATACGTTCGGTGTTGGTGCTCGGACGATGGGAATGGGCGGTGCCTCGCTTGCGCTCGCTGACGATTTCACCGCACTCTATTGGAATCCAGCAGGGATGGCGCAAATCCAAAAGTTTGAACTGTTTAGTAGTTTTTCGCATAACACGGCGAGTACGGAGGCATATTTCAC
>JAGWBV010000120.1 GCA_021295715.1 Candidatus Poribacteria bacterium
GAGACGGTTCTGATGAACCTCATTCGCGGGAGTGGATCCACTGGGTTGAAAGGTATTCTGTCTGTCCGAGACATTAAATTTTTTGGCACAGCTTGCAAGCCAAAACTTACTGTCAAAAGTATTCGACCCCTCGCCGGATTTACACGGCAACAGATTGAAGCATTCCTTACATCCAAGGGGTTAGTACCACGGCATGATTCAACCAACACAGATATCCGTTATTTTCGCAATCGTATTCGTCATGAGTTGATACCGAGGCTTGAAAGCGACTATAATCCAAATATCAGAGTCGGATTAAGCCGAACTGCTGATGTATTAGGGGCTGAATCGGAATACCTCGACACAGTTGCACAAGAGGCGTTTGAGACCTGCCGCGTTCGAGATTCAGATAGGGTTAAGGTACTCGCAGCATCGGAAAGTGTCGTGTTGGACAGAGTGAAGTTCCAACAGTTTCACATCGCAGTCCAGAGACGGGTACTTCGGCAGAGTTTCTTTGAAATGTCAAGGGAGACGGGTGATCTCTATTTTACACATTGTGAAGCAATGCTAAGCCTTATCGAAGGGGATGCTCCGAGTGCTGTATTGGCACTTCCAAACGGCTTACGATTCCGACGTGTATATCAGTATCTTATCTTTGAGGTAAACATAAATTCCAGATCGCCATTTCCAATTGAAATTGAGAGCTTTGTTTATCCGCTGGCTGTTCCCGGTAAAACATTTATCGCTGCTTTAAATACGGAAATTATGGCTGAATTGGGCGATATTCGGTCCCGTGAGGTCGGGACGTTACCGGATGGAAGACTTGAAGCAATTTTTGATTATGAAAAGGTAGAGGGAGCGTTCGTAGATCTCTCCTCAGAAGCACTTCCGCTGACAATACGCAATCGACGGCAAGGCGACAGATTTCAGCCATACGGTATGCGGGGAACGAAAAAGATTAAGGATTTCATGATAGACACCAAGGTGCCTCGCGACGAACGCGATCGCATTCCAATGCTTGTTTGTGGCGACGAGGTTCTCTGGATCGTTGGTTATACCACCAGCGAACCGTTCAAGATTCATCCAGGCACGCGGCAATATCTTTACCTACGTTATGTCAGTGACTAAACCTTCTCCTGAATCCGTTCTCATTTCTGAATCTTGCCTTCAGAACCGCATTCGTGAACTCGGCACGCAGATATTCACAGATTATGAGAACAAGGAGTTGGTACTACTTGGTGTCCTTAGAGGCAGCGTCCTTTTCTTCGCGGATCTTGCCCGTGCTATCTTTAAAGCACAAGATGAAAGTCAAACGAGAGAAGTCGCGCTTCGTTTTGAGTTTGTGCAACTCATGAGTTACCACGATAGTACGCGACCTTCGACAGTAAAGCTTATCCGCGGCGGTAGCGATTATCTCAAAGAGCGACATGTCCTCATCGTGGAAGATATTGTTGATACTGGACGGACTTTAACTTTTCTCCGTGAACACCTTCAGGCGTTGAACCCGAAAACCGTTAAGGTTTGTACATTACTTGATAAACCGTCTCAACGTCAAGTGCCTGTTCCTGTTGATTACATCGGTTTTGAAATTCCAGATACGTTCGTTGTTGGGTACGGACTTGACTATGCACAGCAGTATCGAAATTTACCCTATATTGCTATTTTAGAATCAATTTAAGTGATTTTTGCTCAGAATTGGGATCATACAAGCACAAAATCCAAGGCAAAATATATTTTTTCATTTTTTTGTTGACAATAAATTAAGCATTTAGTAAGATATTTAAAGTTACTACCTTGAAAGGAGATTTATAATGCGTAAATTTGTTTCATTTGGCTTTTGTGGTGTTTTGATTGCAGGATTTATCCTTCTCACGCAAGCCCAAATGTCAGACAAAGCGCAATTGGGGCGCGAACTTTTCCACGATCCAACTTTTAAAGGAACGATTAAACCAGGTAACAGATCCGGGTACGCAACTGGGCTTTCTTGTGCAAACTGCCATGCTGATTTCGATGATGCCGCAAATCCAGACGGTCTGATTCGAGCAGGGCACAGTGTTGTCGGTGTCCCCCACCGAGGAGAAGCCAAAGGCGGAATGATTAAAGGCGCGGATTTCGCGCGTGCGGCTGGCGGCGGCGGCTTCTGTTATGAGCATTTCTTACAGCGGATCCCCGGCGATAAAGTTAATCCCACAGCAATTCCAGCAGAGCATGCCGAAGCACTCATGGCTTATTTTGAAGTTATCTCTGGTGACAACAAAGGACCCGAATTCGAAATCGCAATGCTGGACGACGATGGGAAAAAAGCAGCAGGTGAGAAAATCGGTGCCATGAGTGGTGATTCAAGCAAGGGATGGGAACTTTTTGGACGTGCATGCGTTGTCTGCCATCCAGCAGCCAATAAATCTGGCATCGGTCCGCAACTCGTCCGCTCCAGAGCCCCTCGTGATATTGATAAAACAATGGTGCGTTGGGCTACCAAAATTCGCGGCGGTGGATCTCTTATGCCGTTCTATGCCCCTGACATCCTTAGTGATCAGGATATCGCTGATATTCTTGCGTTCCTGCGTCAGGAAATAGAAAGCACAAAGAAATAACAACCAATCAGGCTGGAATACTCCTTCCAGCCTCACATCCTGTTTTTGAATCTGTTTGATTTTTTGTAACCAACTCTCTTCGCGACTCGTTTTTTCAAGACAAAATAGTAGTCGTGTTAGTCTCAGGGCGCATAAGCGTTTTGATTGATCTAAACATAAAGAGAGGTGGTGTCATGAAAGGATCTCAGTTCCTTACAATATCTTTTTACATTTTCCTCACAGGTTTCGTATTAAGTTTCGTGAGCTGCGGTGGAAGCAACCTAAACAACCCTGTATCAGAAGGGGACGTAACCACTGAGAGCAGTGAAAGCACCGATGGTGTCGTTGAACTTGCAGAAGGAAACTTGGACGCTGAGGAGACAACGGGGCAGATCGCCGATCTTGACGTAAAAGTCACCGTTACGAAAAAAACGGTGGAACCCGGTGAAGAGGTGGAATTAGCTGCTTCCGTCAAAGGGGTTAGAGGTACCAGTGTCACGTTGAACTGGCTGAATATTACAAATCATGGGAGGCTTTCCGCCTCCAGCGAAAATCCAATTACTTGGACTGCTCCCCAAACGTTAAATGGTGAGAACGTTCAAGTTGAAGTCATCCAACTTATTGTGACTGTGATTAGCGAGGTTGTTTCAGTCGGCGCCTCTGGAATTGATACCGATACCCAAATTTTTTCAGAAACGAAAACGGTTTTGTTAACCGTTAGAGATTAGTTCGCAAAAATAAAACCTGTTCTACACAAGCGATAGTCGTATCGGATACGTTTGACATGCCGGCAGCGTTTGTTTTTGCATTGTCTTAGGGTATCAAATGAAGAGAAAATTGATTCGTATTTTTATAGTTGCTATATCTGTGATGGCGATCTCTGGAACGGAACTAAACGCTGGTGGTCCCCACCAACATCAGGTTCAAAAAGGGGATACACTGTGGGGGCTCTCTCGAAAGTACAAGGTGCCTCTCAAAAACATTATCCAAGCTAACAGCATTCAGCCAACGAAACGGTTGCAAATCGGGGAAAAACTCTTAATCCCTAGCGCGCCTGTCGAAGGTGTTTGGTATAAAGTTAAAGCTGGGGATACGTTGTGGAGTATCGCGCTCCGCCATAATATGGAACCACAGGACCTTCAGCGAATTAATGGGATATCCTCGCCTCGCACCCTCCAGATTGGCACAAGACTTCGTATTCACCGAGATGACAGTCTCAGTTTTGGCAATCCGCTTCGGGGCCCTTTAGTTGTAACCTCAAAGTATGGTTATCGGCCTCACCCTGTGACTCGCCGCTACCAGCGCCATGAAGGCATAGATTTTCGTGCCGCTACTGGTACCCGCGTTTATGCTTCACGAGCAGGTCGGGTTATCTTTGCTGGACGGAGAGGGGGTTACGGTAAACTCGTAGGTATCGAACACGAGGGCGATTTCACGACATGGTATGGACACTTGTCACACATCAGAGTGAGAGTTGGGCAAACTGTCACAAAGGGAAGGGTAATTGGGCTTTCCGGGAACACTGGTATTTCAACAGGACCCCATTTACATTTTGAAATTAGGTACAAAGGCAGAAGTGAAAATCCAACAAATCACATTACTATACCATAAACCGGGTTTGCTACTCGTAGCGGTTGTTTTTTTCTTATTAGCGTATTTTCTCAGTCAAGAAAGCACATTATCAGACCCTCTCAACCTGAGACCCGAAGTCGGCACACGCGGACTTGGGTTGAGCGGGGCAGTTATTAGCAGCGCAGACGACGCAACAAGTCCACTCTGGAATCCTGCGGGACTTGCCACGTTGGAACGCGGAAACCTGATTTACGACCTCTCCCAAGGCGCCGTCTCCATCGCTTATCCTATCAAATATATTGGTACATTTGGTGTAAATTTCCTTGATTTAAATCGCAGCGATCGGTTCCTCTTAGAACACACCGCAAACCCGGTTGGCAGCTTTGAACTCGGCAATAATCAAGCACTTTTTTCTTATGCCAAGAGATTAGGAAGTTTTCAACTGGGTGCCAGCACAGGGTATAGCCGGGCACCTTATTATGGTAGCCTCTGGGCACAAAATTATGATGTTGGCCTGCTCACAGAGATTAACCCTCACCTTGCTGTAGGGATGCGATTACGCGATATTGCTGGTGTAACCATTCGACATAGAGACGGTCAGGTGTTGCAAACCTTCGATCAGCAACTTGCGCTCGGTGCTGTCCTAACGCCTCACCCGATTATCCGATGGCACAATCGACTCGATATTATCCATCCGTGTTTTGGTACAAGCATAGAAATCGGAAATAGAACGATCGCGGCTCGCGTCGGATCAATGTTTACCTTTGGCACGGGAACCCCTTCCCAATCTTGGAGCATAGGGTTTTCACTGAACCAATTAGGGAAGCAGTTCCATTATACATATTTGAATCACAATGATCTGAAGCATAGACATCTCGCTTCAGTAGGCATGTCTTTTGGGGCGGCACAACCCGCTTCACAGAAACCTCCAACCAGTGACACTATTATAGGACAATCAACAGAAACGCAGCGGCGACAATCAAAACGAAAAGCTTCAGAATATAAGGGTGCCCAAATCGCACGGGAATACGACGTTGATGTAGCACTCATGCTTGCTATCATTCATACCGAATCTAACTTTAACCCACTCGCTGTATCAAACAACGGAGCAGCAGGCTTAATGCAGCTCATGCCCGATGCCGCACAAGATCTTGGGCTCAAGGTGCCGAAATACAAAAATAGAAGGAAACCGAAACTCGACCCGAACATAGATGAACGATTTGACCCGAACAGAAACTTGCACGCGGGTTTAACTTATTTCAAAATGCTCTACGAAAAATATTTGAATAATTTGACTTTGGCACTCGGAGCGTACAACGTCGGTCCCGGTAAGGTGAGAATACGCGGTCCACTGATTAGCAGCGGAAAAAGATATGCGAGGAAGGTGATTAATCGCTCCCAATATTACCGTGACAAGCCGACACAAATGGAAATTGATCTCAAGCGGTTAGAAAGAATCCTTAATGAATAAAGAAGGCGCGACGCGCGTCAGCTGCGGGGAGATAGTATGGATAAAATTAGATTGGCAATCGTTGGATGTGGCGGTATGGGACACCGACACATGTACGGGTTGGCAGAACTTCATCGGGTAGGATGGACGCGGTTTAACCTTGTCGGTGCATGTGATCCTGTCCTCGCTAATGCCGAGTCGCTCGCTTCACAAGCAGAAGAACGTTTTGGTGAGAAACCTGCTGTTGTTGGGAGTCTGGAAGAACTCGCTGAAGTCGGGGTAGATGCTGTGGATGTGACGACGACACCCCCGTATCATCACACCGTCGCTATTGAAACCCTTGAACGTGGCTGGCACACTATGGTCGAAAAACCCATGGGGTTAACCGTTCGAGCGTGTAACCTTATTCGTCGTGCCGCCGATGCATCCGATGCGATTCTCAGCGTCGCAGAAAACTATCGGCGCGACCCGATCAATCGACTCGCAAAAGCACTGCTGGATGCAGAGGTCATCGGCAAACCACGTTTCCTCATTCACCACGCAATCGGTGGCACAAATCGTATGACTATCTCCGTCTGGCGACACCAGAAAGATCAAAGTGGTGTCCTACTTGATGTCGGTGTTCACTATGCGGACATGATCGAGTATCTTCTTGGTGATATTGACACAATTTATGCCCAGACCCGACTCCATGAACCGATCCGGTATAATGCTGCCGCAGTGACCGGTGAATCCGGCTCTAATCCTGCTGGGGTGTATACGAAATGGCAACGCAAGATGCCTGCGGAATTTGAGGCGACTGCAGAGGATGCGGCTTATGCGACCTTGACTTTCAAAAATGGCGTTGTCGGGCAATATATTGAAGACCACGGCGCATGGGGACAAGGCGGTTGGCTTCGGAAAATCCACGGATCCCAAGGTTCTATGACACTCCCCGGCGATCGGAGCGGTGGAATTATCACCCTCAATATTAACGGACAGGAAACAATTAACGACGAACGACTCTTGGATCTCGTTCCAGACTTTCGCTTAGACGCCGTCACAACAGATCTTTTCGGCGGAGATCGGCTGTGGAAGTATGAATTGCCGTTTACGCAAATTGACCCGAAGATTATCGCTATCGAATATGGGGACTTTGCTGAAGCTATCGCTGGAAACAGTGAGGTTGAAGTAGATGCATATCAGGGTACTCGGTCAGTCGCCCTTTCCTATGCAATGCTTGAGTCGGGTGCAACGGGACAGATCGTTCAAATAGATCAGATGCTCGATGAATCAATTAATACATACCAGCGCGAAATTGACGAAGGGTTAGGCATCTAACCGTCTCGCAGCTGTGCGTTGGGGGACAATCCATACAATGACAAACAAGCAGGAATTCGGGATCGGTTTGATTGGGTTGGGTATCGGACAGCAGCATTTGATCGGTTATCAACGTCAAGGGTTACGCGTTGCTGCAATCTGTGACAAAGATGCAGGACGCCTTACCGAGGTTGGAGAACAATTTCAAATCGATAAGCGATATACTCGTATCGCTGACCTGATTGCCGATGCTGATGTTGATGTGGTTGACATGGCAGTGCAACCCTGGATCCGTTCCCCCATCGTCAAAGCCGCTGCTGAGGCTGGTAAGCATGTTCTCTGCCAAAAACCGTTCTCAATGTCAATGCGACAAGCCGTTGAAATGGTAGAGACTTGTGAGCAACACAACGTGCAGCTCATGGTAAACCAGAATTCCTGCTTTGTTCCCGGTTTCCTTGCTATTGAACCCTACATCAACGCTGAGCACCTCGGTGAAATCTACCATGTCTCAATAACCTGCAACGGGTTCTACACCGAGTTCCCCGAACGCCATCTGATTCCAGCGATGCAAGTGCATCACATTGGACTTGTGCATAAGTGGTTCGGTGAATATGAGAGTGTTTACTGCCAAGCACACGGGCATAACAGGTCTATTGAGGAGGGAGAAACCGTTTCCCTCACACTTTTCAAGAGTCGGAGTGGTGTCCAAGGCTTGCTTTCGTGCAACTGGGCGTTCCTTGCCGATTCTGGACGCAATTTACAGCACCCTCACGAGGAAATCCGCATTCAAGGCACCAAAGGGGCAATCTACGGCAATAGTGGTGACATGACGGTTCACCTCACGGAGCCGGAAACACGTGAGATGAAACCGTCGATTGAGGGAACGTGGTTTCCAGATGCCTTCGGAAACGTGATGGCTCACTTCCAAAAGTGTCTGCGCACTGGAGAGACACCTATTACGCATGGCCGTGGCAACTTGCACGTCGTCCAAACGGTGTTCGCCATGCACCAATCGGCGAGTTCCGGGGAAGTCGTCCTGCTTGACGATATTTCGTTGGATGGCGACTACGACCTGAGCCCTCATCTTGTTCACAGTGCAGACGATACGGCTATTCTGCAGTAAAGCCACGCGCCTCGCAGATAAATATGGATTAAAAACACTCAAGCGTGATATGCTGTCAGATAGAGGAGCTGGAAATGGATTACACAGACATTATTACCATTGAACCCGGTGATACCACCCAACGCCTAAAGGCGTGGGAAACCTCGGTTTCGTAGCGACTGCGGTTTTCTCAGAGAGTCCACCGTCTTCCGTCTCCGCCGCACTCACGAAGGTGCGATCGAACGGCTTTATCGCGCATTGTTACGCGGGTACCCCAGCCTGCAAAATGTTGATCGCAGCGTTGACGTCCCTGTCGTGGTGAGACCCACAGTCGGGACATGTCCATTGCCTATCTGAAAGCGTTAGATCTTCGTTGAGGTGTCCACACGCCGAACACGGCTTTGTCGTAGGCGTCCAGCGACCTGCTTTCAACAATGTTTTACCGTATTTGGCACACGTCCATTGAACAAATTCACCCAAGGCTATATCAGAGATTTTCCGTCCCCACAGTTTCTTCATACCTTCAAGATTGAGCGTCTCAATCGCAAGTGTATCATATTTCCGAACAAGGCGGAGTGCCAACTTGAAGAACCAATCGCGTCTCCTATTGGCGATTTCCTTATGAACACGGGCGAGATGCCACTTTGCACGATACCAGGCACTTGAACCCTTTTGCTTGCGGGAGAGTGCCTTGTTTGCGGAACGGATTGCGTTGAGACCTTGTTTATAGAACTCTGGCGAATCTATTTTCGTCCCGTCTGAAAGTGTGAGAAATGTTTTCATTCCGAAGTCCGCCCCTGCCACATTACCGGTCAAAGAGAGTTTCTCGGAAGGTTCACAGTCCTCACACGTGATGTAGAGATAGTAGTCGCCTACGGGGTCACGCTTGATTGTGACG
>JAGWBV010000121.1:0-4293 GCA_021295715.1 Candidatus Poribacteria bacterium
ATACTACCTTTCGCAAACTCAAAGAGGCTACTGAAAACTCCCTAAATTGACACCTATGGTGCGGTTAGAAACCGCACCTACCGGCGGATGTTCAGATATTTTCAGGCTTTATTATCAAACCGTTGTAAGGACAACTTCAGTGTCACACAACTGTAACAGTCCCCCGCGTATTCCTACTTCTGATCCTTTTTCTCGTCCTCGTCAACGACTTCATATTCAGCATCAACGACATCGCTGTCAGCGGCATCAGTTGTGGTTTCAGCAGCAGAGGGATCTCCTGCAGCAGTTCCTGGATCTGCACTGGCATCGGCTGTCTGCTGGTACATCTGCGCAGATACCTCGTGCCAGACCTGCGTCAATTCCTCTGTCGAGGATTGAATCTCAGCATGGTTGTCGGCTTCTAATGCCTGCTTGACACGGGCAACAGCGGCGTTCACTTTCTCCTTAGAGGCATCGTCTACCTTGTCCCCGAACTCGTTCAGGTTCTTCTCAGTCTCGTAGACCATAGAATCCGCACGGTTGCGAGTCTCAACTTCCTCCCGTTTCTGCTTATCTTCTTCGGCGTGTGTCTCTGCATCTTTCACCATCTGATCGATTTCAGCATCACTAAGTCCGGAAGACGCGGTAATGGTAATCTTTTGCTCTTTACCGGTTGCAGTATCCTTAGCAGATACGTTGAGGATGCCGTTTGCGTCAATATCGAACGTCACTTCAATCTGCGGGACACCTCTCGGAGCCGGAGGCAACTCGCTCAAATGGAAGCGTCCGATGGTTTTGTTGTAAACCGCCTGTTCGCGTTCACCTTGGAGGACATGCACATCAACGGATGTCTGATTATTCGCAGACGTCGTGAAGACATTCGATTTCTTCGTAGGAATTGTGGTATTCCTGTCAATCAACCGGGTGAACATTCCACCGAGTGTCTCAATCCCAAGTGAGAGCGGTGTGACATCCAACAAAAGAATATCTTTGACCTCTTCGTCCCCAGCAAGCACACCGCCTTGGATTGCAGCCCCGATTGCGACGACTTCATCCGGATTGACCCCCTTGTGTGGTTCTTTACCGAAGAGTTGTTGCACGGCTTCTTGCACCTTAGGCATGCGTGTCTGTCCACCGACGAGGATTACTTCATCAATATCGGAGGCTTGCATTTCAGCGTCCAGAAGAGCCTGTTGACACGGCTCAAGCGATCGTTGGATGAGGCTATCTGTAATCTGCTCGAGTTTTGCGCGAGTGAGCGTCAAGTTAAGATGTTTCGGTCCACTGGCATCACTGGTAATAAAAGGCAGATTAATCTCAGTCTGTTGCGTGCTGGAAAGTTCACATTTGGCGGTTTCTGCTCCTTCTTTCAAGCGTTGCAGTGCCATCGGATCGCTGCGGAGATCGATCCCTTGGCTACTGAGGAATTCTTGCGCCATCCAGTCAATAATCGCCTGATCGAAGTCATCACCACCGAGGTGTGTATCCCCATTGGTACTTTTCACCTCGAAAACGCCATCTCCAATTTCCAGAATAGAGATGTCAAATGTGCCGCCACCGAGGTCATAAACTGCGATCTTTTTATCGCCTTCGTTCTGCAACCCGTAAGCGAGGGATGCGGCGGTCGGTTCGTTGATAATCCGCTCCACCTCTAACCCTGCGATTCTCCCTGCATCGGCTGTCGCCTGACGTTGAGCATCGTTGAAGTAGGCGGGAACGGTAATCACCGCTTTCGTGACTTCCTCTCCGAGGTATGCCTCGGCGGTTTCTTTCATTTTCCGCAAAACCATAGCGGAGATTTCGGGCGGCGAGTAAGTCTTACCGTCAATATTGACAGCGACATCGCCATCTTTATCTGCTTTTAATTCGTAAGACACACGGGAGGCATCGTCACCAATCTCGTTATATTTTCGTCCCATAAACCTTTTAATCGAAAAGATTGTATTTTGTGGGTTCGTGATCGCTTGTCTTTTTGCAACCAGTCCAACAGGACGTTCACCTTCGCTGGTGAAACCGACAATGGATGGCGTTGTCCGGTTTCCCTCGGTATTTTCAATCACTTTGGCATCGCCGCTCTCCAAAACAGCCACACATGAATTTGTTGTCCCTAAATCAATTCCAATGACTTTACTCATTTCTGATTCTCCTTTGTGTAAATATGGTAGATTTCAGAATTAATCACAAACTAACAATATATACTACAAATACGTCTATTTATTTTTAAGTTTTACCATAGCAGGATGTTTTCAAATATTGGTTAATGTGGGTGTGCAATATTTTGTCTAAACTTTATACAAATGTCGCCCCTACGGGGCTTAGGCTTGTTGGGGAAGCATTTCTACAGAGATGCCACCCCTACGGGGTTGAAGAAATAACAAAAACTTTACACACCCGTTAGCGTTCTTGGAGTTATTGGCACAAACTAACACTTTATGCTACAGAATAGTGTGCAATATTTATGCCAATCGTAATCGTTTGAAATAGTGGAATTTCCCATGGATTGTCTGCCAAATTGGCACAGTCCTAAAAGGGTTGTGATTGCATCTGTCAATTTGACCCATCGCGCACACCATATCTCTGTTTGAGAAGTCCCCATGTTGTGGGTAATTTTTCATCGGGTTCAACAGCTAAAATCTCTTGGATGCCACCCTGAATCTCTTTAATTTCATTTTGCGAAAGCCCACGGTTAAAGAGCGCGAACTCATCAATAACACCGTTATAGTAGCGATTGAGAGCCGGTGGTTCCTCAGTGCCGAGCATAAGCGGTGCATCGATCGGCACCAGCTTGTCGCCTGTCTTCGGGTAATCTATCAGGACCTCACCATCAAGATAGATCGTCCACCATTTTCCAGTCTGAAATGAAACAGCAACGTGCTGCCATGTGTCTTTGACCACATCACGAGGACTCTGTGCTGGCACGTTACGTCCCCCTGTCAACTTCCACCCCATCCATATAAAACCGTCCGGATGGAGTAGCACCTCGAAAAACTCTTGAACATCAGGTCCCTTCGCCGCTATCAGTTGCCATGTACCGGGTCCCGCCTTCAAAGTCGGTAGAATCCAAGCGGCAATCGTAATGCCATCGGTAAACTCAAACGCATCGGAATGTTCAACCCGAACAATTCCATCTTTGCCACCGAAATCCACCGCTTTCCCGAATTTACCATCGGTCCACGAGGTATCGCCCTCTAATTTCCCATCCTGTCCGTTACCAGAGAGATCCGCAACGGTTTTACCAGTATTCTCTTCAAAAGCAAAATAGACGACCAAACCCTCGAGTTCGGCGGCTGTGCCGGTACTTTGGAAACCCGCTATCAGATACACAGCACACAGACAAGTTACAAATTTACGCATGAGTGTCCTCCAATTCATATAGGGGTTAGTTTGTTAAGCCTGTTACGGCACACGGAGTGTGCCTACTACTTTTAAGCGAACTCACGTTAAGTAATACGGGCGGATGTCAAGAACACCCGCCCGTTAAACACTTACACATATCTCTCTAAGCAAACGGGAATGTCCCTTGATATCCGCGCGGACGCGAGACATGCCACACGCCTTCATACATCGGTGTCACCTGATAATGACACACGACATTGCTCCGCTCCATATCGTCGCGCTCTTTGGCACCTTGGTGTGGAATGTGATTGATAAACAGGACACAATCGCCAGCCTTTGGATATAGGATAACATGTTCTTGTGCGTCACACCACGCCTCGAATTTAGGGCGATCCAACGGATAGAGATACGGGGGTTCTGAGAGATGCCCGCCTTTGATAAACTTGAGGTGTCCCTCACCGGGATCGTTGTCTTGGAAGTAGAAGGTGGTGTTAATACCGACAGGTGCCATCGCGAACGGATGTTCCTCAACATACCGCTTTTCCTGCCAATAGCCGTAAAAATCCATGTGCCATTCTTGGAGATACGGACCCGGATTGATGTGTGCGCGTAGACTCCGAAGCTGACACTGTTTGCCCATCAAACCCTCAAGATACGGACGGACACTCGAATGCCCAACAAGCGATTGGTATGTATCTGGTTCCCGATCAAGGAGCGTATCGAACCACATGTTGCCGACAGCGTTCAAGCCTTCCTCCCAGCCCTCTTCCCGTGCATAATTGATGCGTTGACGGATATTTTCTGTCTCATCAGGGGACAACGCACCCTCTATCAAAACGAAACCTTGTTGTTGCAGTTGTGCGAGTTTATCCTTCATGTCTGCCATTTTCTCATCTCCTTTTTTTAATTATACCTTGCGGAGAAACGACGTGGATTAGAACTTTCGCAGCACTCGCTTATATCCGTCCTCCACTTCGT
>JAGWBV010000121.1:4352-12408 GCA_021295715.1 Candidatus Poribacteria bacterium
TATACCTTGCGGAGAAACGACGTGGATTAGAACTTTCGCAGCACTCGCTTATATCCGTCCTCCACTTCGTTACGGACTATGGGTTGTGTATAAACCAAGGACCTGTGCGCAATGGAATCAAACGCAACTTAGGCAACCATAAATTACGAACCTTAATTACCAATGAACAGTTTGACGAACAAACCCCAACCACTAATCCCGGCAAATGTAATAAGCACAGCGGCGGAAATCAGAGCACCGACGAACATGAACGGACGCGTCCGATAAGCGGCAGGCAGTTTCGCGTTGAGATACAGAGCTGCAAGCATCATCAAAGCGATCGAAAAATTCGCCAAAATAAAGCCTGCGATTTGTGTCAAGATGTCGAACGGAATGTTTGACCAGATGAGCACCATCGTCGTAAGGAAAATATAGAGACAGACCCATCTGCGCAGCATATCGTAGTTCCATTCACGTTGGGGCCAGATTGCTTGGAAGAACTCTTGCATCACGCGTGCGTAAATCTCTGGTAGTGCCTGTAGCGTTCCCCACAGCGCGACGACAATACAGATGTAATATACCCATACAAGTGAGGCATGAATATTTTTCCAGACACTCGCTTGATCGGTCAGGAGGCTCCATCCTTCAAAAGTGCTTTGCATTCCATACAGGACAGCAGCACCTGAGATCATGAACGCACCCGTCACGATAAAGAGGACTATCGCGCCCATACCGATATCCCACCGGAGGGGTGCAAGGATTTTTCGGAGTTGGCTGATCTGCTCAGGTTGCTCAGGGAGATAATCAATTCTATCACGATTGGAGGCACGCTGACGGATAGCGTCAATGTTCCGATGTGATGTCATCCCCCATCGGTGCATACTCACCCAATTTGCGTAAACAACGTATCCCATTACAGAACCACCGACGTACCCAAAGGCAGTCGCCATTGTCAATAAAGGGTTTTCAACCGCATCTTTGGGTGCCCATTCAGGGAATTCTGGCAGATATCCGAAACGGAGACTCCCCACGAGTGCCTTACCAAAGTCGGGACGCACCATGAGTGTGCCAATAATCGTTCCGACCACAAGAATGAGGCAGATAATGAGTTGCTGTTTTTCCAGTCTTTCAAAGGAGATACGTAAACCGAAAAGGAGTGCGAGGGTGATGAAACAGGACGTGATGAGGTTTTCCCAAACGAGTTGCGAGATACCTGAAGACAGCGTATCCCTGAACAGAAAATGGAGCAGGGCACCACAGGGTTTGGCGATCGGCACCCATGCCAAAGGCGCGCCTATCATTTCAAGCAGGACAATCGCAATGAGGAGCCAGCCGCGCGGTCCAGGTAACTTGGCGAGCCGCTGCCCGATATATTCACCGCTAACCGCGGTATAGCGACCGAGCAGATAAGTGACAAAAACACCTTTGACGACGCAGCTGAGCAGCACAAGCCAGAGCAAGTTATATCCTGCCCACGCCCCTGCCCGGACGACAACAATCGTTTCGCCTGCCCCGATACTCACTGAGGCAACAATCGCGGCGGGTCCAAACACCGATGCAAGCGCGATAATCTTTTTCAGGGACCATGGTTCGGTATACGGACCGGTGGCGGCTGGAATGTCGACAGGCTCAGGTGTTTGTGTCTCTTCTGTTTGCATGAAAGGTTCCTATAACAACGAGCGGGCTTCAGAGAAGCCCGCGCAATGCTACGTTGGACGTCTATTCTTCTTCTATGGGTTCTAAGGGTTTTGCGTTGCCAAAGACAGGAGTCGGTGCGTTACCGGGTGCTGCCCATCGAGAGGCATTCGCAATAACCTGCCGAACGTTCTCGTCGTAATAGATCGGGTAGGTCTCATGCCCGGGACGGAAATAGAAGATTTTCCCTCTGCCGCGATAATAACAACATCCACTTCGGAAAACTTCGCCGCCGGGGAACCAACTGACCAAAACGAGTGTATCGGGTTCAGGAATATCAAACGGCTCGCCATACATTTCGGCGTGTTCAATTTCAAAGTATTCGCCCAAACCTTCAACAATCGGGTGTCCGTGCTCAATGACCCAGAGACGTTCCTTTTCACCCGCCTCACGCCATTTGAGACTACAGGATGTGCCCATCAAACCGGTAAAAGGCTTAGAATAGTGCGCGGAATGCAGGACAATGAGTCCCATACCGTCCAAAACACGTGCGCGAACCTTAGCAGCAATCGCATCTTCAACTGCATTATGCGCGGCATGTCCCCACCAGATGAGAACATCGGTGCTTTCGAGTACGTCATCGGTCAAGCCGTGTTCGGGTTCATCCAGCGTTGCGCTTTGAACTTTAAAACCACCGGCTTTGTCGAGTCCATCTGCAATTGCGGCATGAATGCCATTCGGATAAAGACCACGAATGAACTCGTTTGTTTTTTCGTGTCTAAATTCATTCCAGACGGTAACCTGAATTGGTTGCGTCATAAGTTTCTCCTTTATAATAGTTATGAGTTTTCAGTTGTCGGTTAAAAGGTCTTTACGTAACAATTCATACAATTCATCTTTTTTCTACTACAACTTCAGAACTGGGGTTTGATAGTTCTGATGACACAATTGACGTCTCTCCTGCCACGGGTTCGGCATTACATTCTGTTGCTTCTAACGGTTGAATCGAGAGCCGGCATCCGAGGGCAGTCAAAACCGTACTGAACATATCAAGCCGCGGTGCCGCGTCGCTAGTGAGCATTTCTGAGAGAACTGCGGGTTCAATATCAGTTCTCTTAGCAAGTTTGGCTATCCCGCCTTGTGCTTCTAAAACGGTCCGGATCTCGGAAAGAAAAAAGGGCATATCCCCATCAACTTGATATTCTTCTAATGTCACTTGAAGATAGTTAATCGCCGCTGTCCGGTCAGCAAGTTGTTCCATTTGGAAATCGCGCAAAGTTCGATACTCACTCATCGTTGTATCTCCTTGTATTGTAACCAATAAGTTTTTGCACGTGTAATGTCCCGCGTCTGCGACGATTTGTCCCCGCCACAGAGTATAAGAACAACCGTGTCATCTACCTCACCAAAATAGATGCGATAACCGGCAGCGAACTGAAGACGCAATTCAAACACACCGCTACCAACAGAACGACAATCACCAAAATTGCCGAGACCAAGCCGCACAAGCCGTTTCTGAATTCTACTCTGCGTCCATGGGTCTTGAATTGCATTGTACCATTCAGCGAAAGGCTCACGTCCGTTTGGCATTCGGTAGAATTGTAGTTCCCTCGGTTGCACATCTCGCATTCAGATATTAATCTCCGCAGCCAGTCATTTCCTAAAACGTTAATTCTGTCTCGACTGCGTCATCGTAGTCCACGCCTTCAACCTCAAAGCCGAACAGGTTTCGGAAGCGTCGCCTGAAATCTGCGTAATCCGAGAGTTCATGAAAATTGTCGGTGTCAATTTGTCCCCAACGCTCGGTTACCGCGTCGGTTACTTCAGGCTGTAACTCACGGTCATCGAGACGAATGTAGCGTTCGCTGTCGAGTTGCGGTTGGAGTCCAGGTCCGAGATGTTCTAAGAAAAGGCGTCGCATTTGTCCAATCGGTGCTTCATTGATGCCCTTGACATTCATAATGTCATAAAGGATACTGACATAGAGCGGCACGACAGGAATCGCCGCGGAGGCTTGTGTAACGACGGCTTTGTTCACCGAGATATAGGCATTGCCGCCGAGTTGATTTGCGAGCCGTTCGTCAAGTGCATCCACACGCGCCTTGAGATCGTCCTTCGCTCTACCGATAGTCCCGTCTCGGTAAATGGGCCATGTCAAGGAACTCCCGATATAAGTATAGGCAACAACTGTGACCGCTGGTGCGAGCAATTCCGCTTCTGCCAATGCGTCAATCCACATCTCTAAGTCTTCGCCGCCCATCACAGCGATCGTGTCAGTGATCTCCTCTTCACTTGCCGGATCAATGGTAACAGATGTAACAACCTCCCGATTCAAGTCGATGGTTTTTCCTGTATACGACTCGCCAATCGGTTTCAGTTGAGATTGATGTGAGACCCCGGTTTTCGGGTGTATACGTCGCGGTGCGGCGATACTGTAGACAAGGATATCTATTTTCCCGAAGTCCGCTTTGAGTCGGGCAATCGCATCCGCCTTCATCTCATCGGAAAACGCATCTCCGTTGAGACTCTCCGCGAAAAACCCGTCCGCTGTCGCCTGTCGGTGGAGAGCAGCAGTATTATAGTAACCTGCTGTTGCGGTGCGTCTGCTATCAGCGGGTCGTTCATAAAGAAGCCCAAGCGTTTTCGCACCGTAAGCCCATGTTAAAGCAATCCGAGAAGCGAGTCCATAGCCCGTTGATGCCCCGATGACAAGGGCATTCATATCTGTCTCTTTGTAGGGAATGCCCTGCTTAATCTCATCTATCTGATTAAGGACATTTGCATGACACCCAGCGGGATGGGCATTGGTACATATAAACCCGCGGATCCGAGGTTTAACAATTTGAACTGCCATTTTTAACTTTCCTTGCGGCGTAATAAGCGTGGTTTCATGCTTGGAGTATTCTTCTCCCGAGTCGCCCTCCACTTCGTTTCGGGCTGCGCTTCCGTGCTCATAATACCGATTTTAAGTTTCCTCAAGAGATTAGCCTTCAATTTCGACAACCATCTCGATTTCGACAGGAATCCCACCGGGTAATTGGACCATGCCGACTGCGGAGCGTGCATGTCTACCTTTATCCCCGAACACCTCGACCAAAAAGTCGGATGCACCATTAACAACCGCGGGCTGGTCGATGAAGTCAGGTGCCGAATTGACGAACCCAAGCACTTTAATGACACGCTTGATTCTGTCCAAATCACCGAGTGCGTGTTTGAGTGTACTCAATAAGCAGATCGCCACTTGACGTGCCGAAGCATAGCCTTCCTCGATTGTCGCATCGGTCCCGAGTTGGCTTTTATAGATTGGACCTTCGCCAGTTCCGGGACCGTGTCCAGAGGTAAAGACGAGATTGCCGGTTTGCACCGTCGTGACGTAATTCGCTACGGGAACCGCGGGTTCTGGCAATTCCACACCTAATTCTTCGAGTCGTTGTTCTATTTTCATTTGATTTGTCCCTTTATAAATAGATTAAATCCTAACATGCCGCAAACACGGCACATCTGATATGGCTTGCAAGTCAATACTCGCTGTGAGTGTTTATATTCGCCTCTATAATTAAACAGGTTTTCGCCAATTTTGTCAAGCAAAGTTTTGGATAATTGTCAGTCGTTGGTAACGAATTGTCAGAATCAGGATTCACAGGATTCAAGGATTTTCAGGATACGTTGGGGTCAGCGGCATGGTCAGGAGAAGTTGCAAAATATGATTTGGGGCGGGATTTGGAAATCCCTCCTACAGGAATCGGGAATACCTCTAATTATGATAACCGACAATTTGCTTTATAGCGTAATTTATGCTAAAATGCGCGAAGGTTTAACTGAAATATTCCTATACCTTTGGGAAAAAATATAAGGAGCAACTATGAAAGTCGCAGCAATCTTAGGTGAAAATCAAGCAGGACTCGTCGAAGTACCAGATCCGATGCCGAAAGAGGACTGGGTCGTTGTAAAAATCCACGCATCACCGATGTGTAATGAATACCACGCTTTTGAGTATGGACATAAAACCGACGGACTTGGACACGAAGCCGCGGGCGAGGTTGTCGACATCGCCCAGCCCGGAAAAGTGGAGATCGGCGACCGCGTGGTTGTCATGCCACAATATCCGTGCGGGAAGTGCGTGCTTTGCACCGACGGTGACTACATCCACTGCGAAAACAACTACAATTTTGAGGAATTCGTCGGCTCCCCTTACGGGAGTGCGACAATGGCCCAGTATATTCTCAAGCCCTCTTGGTTGCTCCCAAAGATTCCAGACACCGTCTCTTATGAACACGCCTCCCTTGCGTGTTGCGCCTTGGGTCCGTCGTATCGAGCGTTTGACGAGATGGGCGTTAATGCGACACATACCGTGCTGATTACCGGTATCGGTCCTGTCGGATTCGGAGCGATTACCAACGCTCGGTTCCGTGGTGCCAAAGTCATTGCTGCAGAACTGATCCCGTGGCGCGCCGAACGCGCAAGACAGATGGGGGTCGAAGCGGTCATCAATCCAACCGATGAAGATGCCGTAGATCAGATTCGGGATATCACTACGGACGGGCGCGGTGTGGACTTTGCGCTCGACTGCTCAGGAAACGTTCAAGCGCACAGACTCTGTATTGATGCGACGCGTCGGCGAGGCACGATTGCGTTCGTCGGACAGAGTGGCAGAAACGACACCGTCCTTCATGTGAGTCCAGATCTCATTGGTAAAGGGTTGCGTCTCGCTGGGGCATGGCACTACAATCTGAGCCAATTTCCTGGATTGATGAAGGTTATCGAAGGCTCATCACTCCTCGACTTGCTCATCAGCAATGTCTTCCCGATGAGCGAGATTCAGCAAGCATTTGAAACCTCTGCATCCCACGAAAGCTCGAAGATTATCCTGAAACCCTGGGAATAAGTCATGCCTACAAATAAGCCGAATATACTTCTCATTGTATCCGATGACCATGCGGCACCAGCGATTAGTTGCTATGGAAGCAATATGAATAGCACACCGAATATCGACCGAATCGGTGATGGTGGGATGCGATTCAACAACTGTTTCTGCACGAACGCAATCTGCACACCGGCACGCGGTTCCATTCTCACAGGAAAATACAGCCATAAGACCGGTATCAAAACCCTCGCGGACACAATTGACCACACGCGGGAACAGACAGTCGCACAGATGCTGCATGAAGACGGGTATCAGACGGCGATTGCCGGGAAGTGGCATCTCGGACACGGTGATGTCAGCGATCCGCACGGATTCGATTACTGGAACGTGTTTCCTGTCCAAGGCGCGCACATCGATCCCGAAATGATCGAGATGGGGGAACGGAAAAAATTTAATGGATACTCCGCGGACATCGTGACAGATAGTTCACTGAACTGGCTACAAAGCAGAGAGACGGATCAGCCGTTTTTTCTGATGACGACCTACAAAGCAACACACGATCCATTTTTTCCGAATCCAAAGCATCAGCATCTCTATACGGAGGAAATTCCTGAACCACCGACTTTCAACGATGTCTACGAAAATCGGGCAGCGGCGGCTGCGATGAACACAGCCCAAGTGGGTATGATGCACCGGAAAAACCATCTGCCGGAACCGACACCTGAAGGTCTCGAAGGCGATGCTTTGAAACGATGGAACTATCAGTGCTACATGCAGAATTATCTGCGCTGTGCTCACGCTATTGACGAGAACGTCGGACGATTGCTCAATTATCTGGATGCGGAAGGTCTTGCGGAAGATACCATTGTCATCTATTCTGCAGATCACGGATTCTTTTTAGGCGATCACGGATGGTATGACAAACGGTTCATGTATGAGGCATCGATGCGGATTCCGTTGCTCGTCCGGTATCCACGTGAAATCCAAGCGGCGGGTGTGAGTGAACAAATCACACTGAACGTTGACTTCGCACCGACACTCCTCGACTACGCAGGCATAGCAATTCCAAGCAACATACAAGGACGTAGCCTCCGAACATCGTTGGAAGGTGAAACGCCAGCGGATTGGCGGACATCCATGTATTACCGGTATTGGATGCACCTTGCGCACTTCAATATCCCCGCGCACTACGGTGTGCGGACGGAACGGTATAAACTCATTTACTATTACGGCGAGGCATTGGGGTCAGGCGGTGCAATCGACCGCGCGACACCACCAGAATGGGAACTGTTTGATTTGGAGAAGGATCCGCATGAGATGCACAATGTTTATGCAGATCCGGCGTATGCGGGGGTTGTAGCGGAATTGAAAGCGGAATTGGAACGGTTGCGAGATGAATTGGGGGATTATGAGTAGCGTTAGAAATCAAGCGTTTGTAGTAGGACAATTTATTGCCCGTTAGCATATCTTAAGAACGTGCGATGAATCGCACTACTACAAACGACCTTATTCGTCAACATCGCGTTTTTACGATGAAATGTTCAATACTGGTTATCTATCGTCCTTTAACCGTCCCCA
>JAGWBV010000122.1 GCA_021295715.1 Candidatus Poribacteria bacterium
GTACGTATGACGGCAAAGTTCAGAAGTCTTATTTTAACGGTAAAGTCGTCAGTGAAACGGATTGGAGCGGTAAATTCACAATCTTCGCTGCGCCTACGGGTGCCATCGTTCTCGGTAAGGACAACGAGGCAGACATTCAATACCTGAATGGGTTTATCGATGAGTTCGCCTTCTATACACGCGCCTTGAGTGAGGATGAGATTAAAGCCGATATGAACAACGGTGTTTTATTTGCTGTCGATCCTACGGAAAAATTGAGCACTACGTGGGCGGCAATTAAGGCTGAGTATTAGAAAAGTCATGGGCAGGTTTCAGAACCTGTCCATGAAACACACCTGTTTCAGATACAGACGATGAAAATTCTCCAATCGTCACCAAGTTTTTAACCTCTCTTGATAAAAACAGAAACCCAGTTAGAATCATACTTATCCGAACCGACAGACGAAGTGATAGCGTCAATGACGGCGCTGGAGGGGGATATTCTTATCCTTGGTGTTGGTGGAAAGATGGGACCGACGCTCGCCAAACAGGCGAAACGCGCCATTGATCTCACAGGGATAACCAAAAAGGTTATCGGTGTGTCCCGTTTTTCGACACCGGGCGTGCCAGAAGATTTGCACGAAGCCGGTATTGAAACGATCGCCGCGGATCTATTATCAGAAGACTGTTTGCAAAACCTGCCTAACATTCAAAACGTGATTTTGATGGCAGGTCGGAAGTTCGGTTCCACAGATAATGAAAGTTTAACGTGGGCAATGAACAGTTACATGCCAGGACGCGTGGCAAATAAGTTCAGAGATTCTCAGTTAGTCGTTTTTTCAACAGGGAACGTCTACCCGCTGACCCCAACCTCCCATGGGGGCGCGACAGAATGTTTACCCCCTGTTCCAGTCGGTGAATATGCACAATCGTGCCTGAGTCGTGAGCGGATATGTACCTACTTTTCATCGCAATTCGGTATACCTATGGCGATTTTACGCTTAAATTACGCGATCGACCTCCGCTACGGGATATTACTGGATATCGCTGAAAAAGTTTACACAGAACAACCAATTTCACTTGAGATGGGCACTGTGAACGTGATATGGCAAGGAGACGCCAATGCTGTGGCTTTGCGAGTTTTCGCACACTGCCAAAGCCCTCCATTGATCCTTAATGTGACGGGACCGGAGACTGTTTCTGTCCGATACCTCGCTTCACGTTTCGGCGCGCTTTTCAACAAACCGCCACGGTTCGAGGGTGAAGAGGCAGAAACCGCACTGCTAAGTAATGCATCTCGGTGTCATCGTCTATTTGGATACCCACGTGTTTCTTTGGAGCAAATGATCGAGTGGACAGCAGAATGGGTTCGGATAGGCGGCACAACACTCCGTAAACCGACGCATTTCGAGGTACGTGACGGAAAATTCTGACACTTCGGACTGGACTCTAAAAACAACATAGACAAAAAATGCGAATTCTGTTAGCATACGGTTCGGCTGTATTTTTGTGACGTTTGCCCTTTTAATCAGTAGTGCTTTGTGCCAGCTGCACCCACCGATGATTATTGCCTTTGCTTCGGACGTGAGTGGTGATTGGGAAATCTACCTGACAGATACGACCGGCAGACGTCCAGTGAATCTTACAAACAATCCGGCTGCGGATTATTATCCGACGTGGGCACCTGATGGCGTTCAGATCGCTTTCTTCTCTCGGCGCGATGGGAATCATGAAATCTATGTGATGCAGGCTGATGGTACCCATCAGCGACGCTTAACACACCACCCCGCAACAGATAAGGCTCCAGCTTGGGCTCCCGATGGTAAGCGACTTGCTTTCACCTCAAATCGAGATGGGCATTTCAACATTTATCTGCTCCACCTCGATAACGGCGAGGTAACCCACCTCACCGATAATCCATTTGAAGATGAAGCCCCGTCGTGGGCACCCGATGGAAAAACCTTAGTTTTCCATTCAAAACGGGAACTTAACTGGGATATCTATGTGATTGATGCAGGCAGTCGGGTGGAACGGCGATTGACACATCAAATCCTGATGGACACCTATCCCGCTTGGTCGCCCGATGGCACACGGATTGTATACGCGTCTATGCATCAAGAGGCAGAACTCGCTGATTTCGATTTGTATATCATGGACGCAATTGATGGTGGGAACAAGCAAGCACTCACCGACACACCAACTGATGAGGCAGTTCCTGCTTGGGCACCAAATGGCAAAACGCTTGCCTTTCAATTTGAAAAGGACGGCAGATGGGTTATCCACCTGATGCATACCGATGGAACCGAACGTCGTGAATTGATTAACAATGGAGCATGGGCGGCACAACCGAAATGGTTCAGCGGTTCGGACGTTTTGCCTATAGAACCGTCAACATTACAGATTCAGCAATGGGGCAAAATTCGAGGTTTTTAATTATTCCTTGCGGAGGAACAACGTGCGTTTCGACGCTCACGTGCGTCCCTTATATCCGCTCTCCATTTCATTACGAGCTACAGGCTTGGGACTCACGAACACCTCTTAACTGACAACTGACAACTGATAACTTTAAAAAAGGAGATACTTTTATGCGTTTCAAAATGTTAGTATTAGGTACGCTTTTCATGTTTGGCATACTGCTAACAAGCGGCATGAGTTACGGCTATGAGCGCGCGATTGAGGCAGAGATGGCAGATGTGATCGAAGCACCGATGGTCGTCGCCGACGACGCAGATGCTTCCGGTGGACAGTTTATATGGATGGAAGGTGAGCCCGTTGCTGGTGGCGGTGGTGAAGGTTGGGCGGAATACACGCTGCATATCCCCGCACCCGGTACCTATGCCCTCTGGGGTAAAGTCATCGCATGGGATGGCAATAGCGATTCCTTCTGGGTGACATGGCAACCCGCCGATCCAGATGAAGATGCGCAAGCAACTCAGAATACTGAGTTCCGCTGGGGTGTCGCGCAAGGCAACGACTGGCACTGGGATCGCATCAACCACTGGTTAGACGGCGGCACTTTTGAACGGGAATGGGAGATAGAAGCAGCTGGAGACACAACACTGCGTATCGGCGTTCGGGAAGATGCTACGATGCTGGATGTGATCTTCATCACTGACAATCTCTCTGAAGACGAAGCGGAAGCAGGTCCACGGGATCCAATTCCTGAAGATTCCTTAACGCCTGTCGAGCCACAAGATAAACTCGCTACAACGTGGGGCAGACTCAAAGCGGGTAAATAGAAGAATGGCTGTCGGTTATCGGAAACCGTCGGAAACCGTCAGTAAGAGGTTTTACGGCTAAAAACACCCTCTTTACTGACGGCTGACGGCTGACAGCTGACGGCTATAAAGAAAGGAGCATTTTGGTGAAATACGGAATAATTCTTCCGATGCTTATACTGACAGCGTTTTTATGCGGTATTGTGGGACTTGGTGCTGAGGTCGAAATTGCTCTCGAAGCCGAATTAGCGCAAGAGATTGTAGAACCGATGATTATTGCAGACGATAAAGATGCATCTGATAAAAAGTTCATCTGGATGGAAGGTGAGCCGGTAGCTGGTGGCGGTGGTACAGGACACGCCGACTTTATTATCAACATCCCTGAACCCGGGAAGTACGCACTCTGGGGACACGTTATCGCATGGGATGGCAACAGCGATTCCTTCTGGGTCGTATGGCAACCCGCTGACCCGGATGAAAATGCACAAGCAACCCAGAATACTGAGTTCCGCTGGGGCGTCGCGCAAGGTGCCGCTTGGCATTGGGATCGCATCAATCACTGGTTAGATGGTGGCACTTTTGACAGAGAATGGAAGTTTGATAAAGCCGGTGAAACGCTCCTACGTATCGGCGTTCGGGAAGATGCTACGATGTTGGACGCAATTTTCGTGACGACTAACGTGAAAGCCACGGCTGCCGACCAAGCAAACGTTCGTCTTCCAACCGATAAAGACAGGAAGATACAAATTGAGGGGCTCGCTGTGGACGCGAAAGGTAAAGCCGCAACCACATGGGGCTCCCTGAAACAGGCATATCAATGAGAAATGGTGGAAGAACAGGCGAGTAAAAGATCGGAAGCGTGGAAGGGCGTTTCTTTCTTCCATCCTTCCATCCTTCCATCCCCGCTTGCAGCCTTCCAGTCTTCCAGCCAAGTTTCACTGGGGCAGCATCAATGGAAAAGGAAGCCTCCAGTGGTTTTGCCCCTATTAAACGATTGTTGCGAAACAGATAGCACTCCTCTCCGTAATAGTCGATGCGCCATCGATCAAAACCACGTTCAAATTGGACAACACGATCAGGCGGGCCGAGGTGAAGTTTTAACTTCTCCATTGCCCGCTTGTCGCGCGTTACAAGTGCATAAGTCGTATACGCTAACCCCGAAAGAATCCCTCCCAAGGCTATCTTCCCTCTTAATTTGACCGAAATACCCTCCGCAGTTGGTGTTAATCCCGAAATTAGGCACAAAATAAGCACAAAAGCACATATTTTTTTTGTTTTTTCACAGAAAATTTGACATAAATTTTTCATAAGTGTGTTAACCTTGACAAAAAAACATTTTGCGTGTATCCTAATTGGAACGATTAAAAAAGAGTCGCTACTTAGGGTACAGATTGCCAACCCATATTGAGGAGATTGAAAACCTGTAAAAATCTTCAATCTCAGTCCGAAGAATCGGGGTTACAAACCCCTCCCACAGTGGAAAGCGGTCCAGGAGCAATCCATTAAAAACCTAATTAGCGATCTACTCGGAGCGTGTAAAGATGACTGTCATGCATTCTAAGGGAGAAACTCCCGACACAACAGATGCACCGAATTGTACGACAGAATTGAGTCTTGAGGACGTTAAACAAGAATTGTACAACCGTCACCATCCAAGTTTAACGTTTCTCGACATAGAAGCCCATGCAAAGACTATCCACAAGATACGGGCCCTGAAACAGAAGCACAACGTTGTGATGCTCGGTCACAACTACATGGAGCCACTGGTTTTTGGACTTTCTGAAAAAGAGGAACAGGGTGATTCGCTCGGCCTGAGCATGTACGCTGCAAACACAGAAGCACCCTATCTAATTTTCAACGGCGTGCCGTTCATGGCAGAAACAGCGAAAATTTTGAATCCGAGCAAAACAGTGCTGGTTGCAGATAAGACAGCAGGTTGTTCACTCGCCGATAACTTCGGTGCTGAAGATGTCAAGGAGTTGAAAGCTCTTTATCCGGGCGCGCCAGTGATGATTTACGTTAATAGCTACGCCGACGCGAAAGCAGAATCGGATATCTGCTGCACATCAGCAAATGCAGCACACATCGCAAAAACGATGCCAGGGGACACAGTGATTTTCGTGCCCGATATCTTCTTTGCACAGAATTTAGAGGAAGAATTGAAAGGCGAGAAAAATGTCGTCTATCCCGGCAAAGACAACACAGCGCGCGGCGCAGTCTGTGAAGTTCATGAAAGGTTCACACTTGATGACCTACTCGGAATCCGAGAATCGTTTGAAATTCCGAAAGGGCATCTGCTCCGCAAATTATACGCGCACTGGGAATGTCGTCCAAACGTTTTACAGGAAGCAGATTTTTACGGCAGTACCAGTCAGATTATGAAGGATATAGCGGAACGTGTCGCGGTAAACCAACTTGAGCGCGCTTTTGTTGCTTCGGAATGTGAACTCACCTCAAATCTGGCACAAGAATTTCCAGAAGTCCAATTTTGGACTGCTTGCTCCGTCCGATGCTCACACATGGCACAGGTGAGTTTGGGTAAAATAGCGAATATTCTGGAAGCGATCGATCAGAATGCAGACCTCGGTGAATACGAAATTACACTGAATCCGGAAGTTATTGATAAAGCCCGCACACCGATTCAGCGAATGCTTGAAGCAAGTGTGTAATTAGCCGAAAGCCATCAGCCGTCGGCTGTCAGTTAAGAGGTGAATCAAAATCTCTTGTGACCGATGGCTGATAGCCGACAGCCGAAAGCCATTAAAATCGTGTGATGAAAGAAACGCGATGCGCATTGCCGACATACGCGTCCGGCACGAAAGCGTAGTCAAACTGGAAGTCAATGTTCGCTAACGCATCTTCGCCACTGCGTCGCACACCGATACCGAGTGCCAATCCATCGCTGGGATTCTCATTCATCCCGATTCGGTATCCGATACGCGCAGCAATGCTTTTGTAAAACCACCGCTCTGCCCCGATGTGAAAACTCGGATTTGCATCAATGAGCGGAAGATTTGCGTCTGCGACAAATGCCCACACCTCCTGCGGAGGTGTGACGTCCTCAGTTTCGGTTTCCGCCGGTTGTTTCCACGTTCTATAAGCCAATCCTGCCCGGATCGCCATCGGCAGATTTTCCCCACCATCTAAGACCCCAGCATTTTGGACAGCAACCCCAATGCCGAGATGATTGTCAAGCAAACGTAAGATTACACCGACATCTGCTGCAATACCATAAGCATTCTGAATGTCCAATTGTTGCGAAATTATCTTTGCCGTGCCACCCACTGACATTGCTGAGCCAAGCGGGTAGGCGAGAGACAACCCCGTAGCGAAACCTCCGACTGTCACAGTACTATCTGGATCTTCCGTTGGTCCCTGCCGGCGTTCAATTTCAGTGAAACTTCCGAGAAAGCTTGCTCCCCAGACGAGCCGATCTATCCGCTGTGCGTATCCAATGGTTTGATTGTTAATGTCCGCAAATGAGAAGTGTTGCATTGCGGTCAGTTCCTGATCGTGGACAGCGGTTAACCCTGCCGGATTCCAAAAGATAGTGTTAACGTCATTCGCAAGTCCAGCGAAGGCACCCCCCATTCCAACAGGCCGACTTCCACCTTCAATTTTTAAGAAAGCAGCACCAGCTGTTCCCGCTCCATCGTGGATACTAACTGCGTGCGCGCTTGGGGTAACCACAGTTACTATGAGAAGCACTATTGCGATTTTTTTAATTACGCGCAGATTTCCGATCATCCTATACAAGTTTCTTAAAGGTGAGCAGTTTATTTTCATTTTTTAATTATGGTCTCCTCGTAGGGTGCCCATTCTTTTTTACTAAAACCCACAATTACCTATACACCAGCGGAAAGGCAGTTTCCAGTGACTCGTTCGTGACATGATTTTCACCGCGAAGCAATTTTCAACTGCCGCACGTTCTACCGACCACTGACCGCTACTCTAATCAACGACCAGCACTTTTCCGACAACGTTGGCGCGATTTCCGGCTGAATTGACGGCTTCCAATCTGAAGACATAGAGTCCTCGTGCGACAGGGGTGCCCGCTTGATTCTCCAGATTCCATTTCACCAACTGATCATTGCGCTGTCCTGATACAACATCGGGATACGTTTGGGAGAGCACCATGTCACCACTCCAATCATAGATACTCAGTGTGAGTTCAATCGTATCGCCGCGTGGCACATTGACATCAAAGGAGAAGAAGGCAACATCCCGTTTTGAAAGTCGAAGTGGATTTGGCCATCCAAAGGTTGTCCCCCGGAAGGTGAGCGACACAGACATGGTATACTCACCAATGTCGTAAACCTCGTAGTTCCCCGCATTGTCAGTGACTCGGACATCTAAGTCGTATTCACCAGAACGTGTTGGCAGGAAGTCAATGGACCAGACGCTCCACGGTTCCTGTTCTGCATCGCTATCATCAACAGCCGCAACAGGATCTATGGGTTGTTTGTCGGGTCCAGTACCGACGATCTCAACGATCCACACGCCAGATGCTGGAACTGTAATCTCGCCGTCACCGACCCGCTGTGTGCCACTTGGGTCGGAGGCTGTGCCTTCTAATGGCAATGCTTTATCAGTGAGTTCGGTTTCACCACCATCACTCGTTATAGCGGCAGTTGGTACGGTCGTTTCATACAAAAATTCGGTGGTCAGCGAATCGGTTGGTGCGAATCCGAGGAGTTCGGAGTCATTCCCGATGCTCATAATCGTGACTTTATAAACACCTTGCATCGTAAGTCCATCGGATTTGAAAATGAGAGTGTCCACACCATTCTGCTGTGTACTTCCAGAAATCTCCGATCCATCCGGGCTTGTCACACTAATCTTCGATTGCGCCAAGTTGACCCCTAAGCCTGTGTCAAAGATGTTTGCCTGGATGACAACACCACCAGTTGTCGAAACCGCAGTCGGATAACTTTCCGCATTGATGTCAACAAGGAGGGGTGCTTCATTGATAAGTAACGTGCTCGGGTCAATCATCGGTGGACTCGTATCGTAGATGAAAACCTTTTCATAAGGTTCATCGTCGTTACCTGCCCGGTCTTTAGGGTTAAGGGTAATTCGATATTCACCATCTGCGGAACCGTTGTCCGCAAGAGGGACAGTCAGCCGGAAAGTGAGGTTGTCTTGTCCATCGTCAGAGATTCGTCCTGAAATCTTGGTTGGATTTGGTGAGAGCCGTTCAAAGGTTAACCATTTCTCATCAAGGTTTTCCCAATCAATTCCGGACGTTACATCGGTAAGATTGACATGAATTTCTGTCAGAGAATTATTCACCTCAGGTTCTGCAACAACAAGGTTAATCGCTTCATCAGGCTCAATTTCGGGTGCTTGTGTATCGTAAGTGAAGGTTAATCGTTGAACTTCACCGCTCCGTCCAGAAGCACTGATTGGCGTAAACTCAATAGTATAAACACCATCTTCGGACCCGTCGGTAGCGAGTGGGCGGACGAGATTATAGATTAATTGGTCAGTTTTCCGCTCTTGTTGCCCGGCGACGACCTGAGTGGCAGGATTTAGTAAACGAAGTGTTGACAAGTGATTTTCGTCATCCGTTTCGAGGGTTACTTCTATCAGTTCAAGCTCCTCATTCATAAACGCTTCATCCGCTGGTGCTGTAATTGGTTCTGTTGAAACGATGGCAGGTAAACGTCTTGACAAGATAAAACTCTGCCTAAAGTCGGTAGCGTCTCCATTGCCTGCGCGGTCAACAGCTTGCACCCGGATAATATATCGACCATCTTCAACAAGTTGACTGGTAGTGAGGGTTAACTCCGCTTCGCCATCGCTAACGAGTTCACCTGATATTTCAGCACCATTCGGATCAATCAATGTTACCGTAGTCACCGCCCAATCAATACCGCTACCGCCCTCATCGTTGAGTTTCACTTGTATCTCTGTAACATCCTCTGTAAGTAAAGCACCATCGGCTGGTACTGTACTCACCAATGTGGGTGCTTGGGTATCGTAGACAATCAAGTGTTCGACTGTATACAGATTTTTCGCCTTATCTGCCAACTCAACAAGAACCGTATATTCCCCATCCATACTGCCATCAA
>JAGWBV010000123.1 GCA_021295715.1 Candidatus Poribacteria bacterium
GGGGCTTGTTAAAACCCCGTCATTCTCGGCTGTTCGTGTTTCTCGGGCTATGGCTCGTAACTTTACCTACATACCCCCAAGGGGCTCAAGCAGCCCACGATGCAGAACCTCAGACACTTCCGACTTCGGAAGTTGTTCAAACGAACAAACGTCTTCGAGTTACAAAGAATATTTTAGCATTTTTGACGCTTTTTGTCAATAAAAATATAGGAGCGGTGTTTCCTCCCCTGAATGAATTCAGGAGTTTCCACACCGAAGATAAGAGATGAAAGTTTTTATGTTAACTTTGGCAGTCACCCTTCTGCTGATGAGCACCACCTTAGGGATTGCGGGTGAAGATCCAGATTTAGTGGCGCACTATCCCTTCGATGGTAACGCAGAGGATGCATCTGGAAATGGAAACGATGGCGAGATTGATGGCGGATCCAAGTGGGTTAAAGGCAAATTTGGAGATGCGATTGAACTCGACCCAGCTGCTTTTGTCGAATTCCAAGTCTCCGATTCCCTCCACGGCGACCTTTTCAAAGCCGATCCGTTTACAATTTCTGCTTGGGTTCAGCCTAATTTCGACGGGACCACATGGGAACACATCTGGCGGAGTCTACCGAGTGGTTCTGGACACAACACCTTATTCATTAATAAGGACCAAGGACTCATCTCTTGGCGCGGACGGGTCGGTGGATGGATGGTCCTGTGTCAAACCGACGGAGGGATCGTCGAAGCGGATAAGTGGATACACATAGCCGTCACAGGCGATGGCGATAAATTCAAAATTTACGCCGATGGCAAAGAGGTCGCTGAAACCGATTTCCAAGAAACCGACGGTGGGAACCTCACTTACCGCATTGGCGGCTCAGCCGGCGAGACGTTTGCGGGTATAATGGACGATTATGCCGTTTTCTCCCGTGCGTTAGATGAAGACGAGATTAATCTGATAATGGAGAGTGTTGAGACGTTCTTACCGGTTGAACCGCAAGGTAAACTGGCGACACAATGGGCTGAGCTTAAACGCTAATCTCAGACTCCGTAGGGTCTTCACCCAACCGCACCGGCTTCTCAAGAACGCTTCCGTGCACCGCTGGCGAGGTTTTCAAACCTCGCCTTTTTACTCTTCACCCTTCCTTCCCAGTAGAAACCGCACCTACCGAGTATAGACATTCGCCCCGCTGAGGCTTATTTTTTAGGGGACGCGTTTCTATAGACATGTCTCCCGGCTGGGGTTAAAAATCCACAACACAGATACCATCGCAAATCCGTGAAAATCCACAATTCAGAAAATATAAACATACCGCCCTTATAGAACTTAGGTTCTCTTTTCACACATGCTGCTATAGACATATCGCCTCTACGGGGCTAAATGCCGAATAATGCAATCATTGCTATAAGCAGATTGGTGCCCTGGGATTAAAGAGACCTCACCCCCAATAACCTCTTAAAATCCGCGCAATCCGTATAATCCGCGACAATCCGTGATTCAGACGAATTATCTCCCTTTAAATTCTATGGGTGTGATGTTCTGCATCACTCGGTGCGGTTGGAAACCGCACCTACCTTGTGTGGCTAACTACTGACTGACGATGGATGACGGCTGATCGTCACACCATATTTCTCTTGCATTTCTGTCCTGTTTCTGATAAAATTGCCGATAAAGTCCACCTACAGGTGAAAACATAAAGGACGGAAACGCATGGCACTTCCAAAAATGACACGGATTCAACAGCGGTTTGAGGCACCCGTTCTCACCGATCTCCCCGCAGCAATCCACGCGGAACTGGAGCGGATTAACGCCTCTGCTATTATCAAACCCGGCGAGACTGTCGCCATTACCGCGGGTAGCCGCGGCGTTGCGAATGTCGCGATTGCGGTCAAGGCGACTGCTGATTATCTCAAAACACTCGGGGCACGCCCCTTTGTCGTTCCAGCGATGGGAAGCCACGGTGGGGCAACCCCCGAAGGACAGCGGAGTGTGCTTGAGCATTACGGTATCACTGAAGAGACCGTCGGTGCACCGGTGAAAGCGACAATGGAGGTCGTGGAACTCGGAAAGACAGGGGATGGCTTGCCCGTCTTTTTCGATCGGTATGCCGCTGACGCGGATCACGTTGTTCCCCTCAATCGTATCAAAGCACACACAGATTTCAACGGATCTATTGAGAGCGGCTTGATGAAGATGATGGTTATCGGGCTTGGCAAACAGCAGGGTGCGAACTTCTATCACCGCGCATTCTTCCAATACGGCTTTGAGCACGTTATTACTGCCGTCGGGGGTTTCATCCTCGATAGCGGCAAGATCGCCTTCGGCATCGGATTGATTGAGAACGCACACGAAGATACTGCGAAAGCGGTCGCTATGCCCGCCGCACAACTCCTTCAAACTGAACGAGAACTCCTCGTTGAGGCGAAATCGTTGATGGGACGACTCCCGTTTGATGAACTGGATCTGCTCATCGTGGATTGGACAGGCAAAAACATGAGCGGCACGGGTATGGACACGAACGTCATCGGTAGGATGATGCAGAACTTTGAGCCGGAACCGGCGAAACCTGCGATTCTCCGTATATTTGTCCGAGATCTCACCGAAGAGAGCGACGGCAACGCTACTGGTATCGGACTCGCTGACTTCACAACGACCCGCCTCGTGGATAAGATTGATCGGCATTCTACGTATATGAACGGCATTACCGCACTTGGACCACAGAAATCGAAAATCCCGTTCTACTACGACACCGATCGGGAAGCGATTGAAGTGGCACTCGACACCATCGGTCTGACGGAACCGGAGAACGCCCGGGTTATCCGTATTGAGAGTACACTGCGATTAACGGAACTCGACATCTCTGAGGTGCTACTTGAAGATGCGAAACTGCATTCGAGGTTATCGGTTATCGGTGAGACGAAACCGCTTACATTTGACGCAGCAGGCAATCTGTTGCCGTTTTAGATAGCCATTAGCTATCAGCAGTCGGCTAAGAGGTTATCGTCCCACAAAGGTTTACCTTTAGGATTGACGGAAACCGATGGTCTTTGAACTAAGATAGTATCAAAACCAGTAGCCCGTAATGAAATGGAGGTCGGATTTAAAGGATGTCCGTGATAGTTTAAATTCCGGTTGTTCCTCTGCAAGGTATAATTAAAATGCGGAAACTCAAGATTATCTTGGAGATGATTAAATTTGAACACACGATCTTCGCGCTTCCGTTTGCGATGATGAGTGCCTTTATTGCTGCAGATGGATTTCCCTCGCTGGCAAAGTTTGGCTGGATTCTCGTGGCAATGGTAGGGGCGCGTAGCTGCGCGATGGCGTTTAACCGACTTGCCGATGCGGAGTTAGATGCGAAGAACCCACGCACCGCCATGCGTGCGATTCCCGCGGGCTTGATTACGAAGGGTGCCGTGTGGGTTTTCACGATTGTTTCGGCTGGATTACTGGTTTTTGCGGCATGGCGACTGAACCCGCTCGCCTTCGCGCTATCGCCTGTTGCCATTGCTGTCGTTATGGGGTATTCCTATACGAAGCGTTTCACTGCGCTCTCACATTTCTGGCTCGGACTCTCCCTCTCTATTTCACCTGTCGGCGCGTGGATTGCGATTCAGGGGAATTTTGCGTTGCCACCGATAATCCTCTGCCTTGTGGTCCTACTCTGGACAGCAGGATTTGACATTATCTATGCGTGTCAAGATGTTAATTTTGATAGGAAGCATGGACTGCACTCGATTCCGGCGAAAATTGGGATCCGGTGGTCGTTATGGCTCTCATCTGCCTTACACGTCATCGCGGTATTGCTGCTTCTCGGCATTCCGCTTCTCGTTGAATTAGGGCTTTTTTATTATATCGGGATCGGGATTGTGGTGCTAATCTTTATCTATGAGCACGCCATCGTTAAACCGACCGACCTGTCCCGTGTCAATCTCGCTTTTTTCACGCTGAATGGCATGATTAGTCTGGTCCTGATGGCACTTTCAATTGCCGATATTTTATTTTTTAACGATTAAACCTGGGCGGGAGAAAGCCGTGTGTGGGCTTTCTAAGGTATAATCAAAAAACGTAGCCCGTAACGAAGTGGAGAGCGTATATACGGAAAGGCACTTCAATATCCAAACCCCACTTATCGAACCGCAAGGTAAAATTAAAATATGAAACTTTCACTTTCGGTACGCGTCGCAGAAACGTCATCGAAGAGAGACGCGACGCATACCTTTGAACAACTGACTGAACTGGCAGCAGGGCTCGGCTACGAAGCTGTCTGTATGCGTGCCTCCCAAGTCGGCATCCACTCGCCTTTGGAGCAAATCACCGCTGCGCGGAAACAGGCGGCATCGCTGAACCTAAAGGTGTCGATGATCACCGGGGATTTTCCTGTTCCCCTCAACAACGAACAAGGACCGGATGGGCTCCGCAACATAACCCCTTATCTGGATCTAACGGAACTCCTTGGCGCGGATCTGATCCGTATTGCGATGAAGGTTGAGGCAGACATTCCGTGGGCACAACGTGCCTCCGATGAAGCTGCTGAGCGGGGTATCCGTCTTGCACATCAATCACATACACAGAGTTTGTTTGAAACAGTAGAGGGCTCAGTTGATGTGTTGAAGCGGGTGGGTAGAAAAAATTTCGGAATTATCTATGAACCTGCCAACCTCGACCTGTGTGCCCAAGATTACGGTGTTGAGACGCTCAAACGGTTCTCACCTTATCTTCTCAACGTCTATCTTCAGAATCACATCCGTCGCCCGGAGGGAAAGACACGCCTCTTGACGTGGATTCAAGGTGAAGTCCCACACGACCCGATCCGTTTGCAGGACGAAGGTGGCATCGATTATCCGCTGGTATTTCGCGGACTGGAAGCGATCGGTTACGATGGGTATGTGACGGTGCATCAGGCATTCCGAGAGATTATGGAGCCTGAAGACGCAGCAGAGCAGAGCTACACCTATCTTAAACCGTTTTGCGGATAGTAAGCCCGCAACGATACGCAGAAATCCGCAGAAACGCCCAAGCAAAAACACGCAGGCGACTTCTGCACAAGGCACTTCAAACATGAAACCTACGCCGTTCCTCCGCAAGATAAAATTGGCGGTTGGTTATCGGTTGTCAGTTATCGGTAGAGAGGTGTTCGTTAGTCCCAAATCCGTAGCCTGCAACAATACGCAGAAATACCCAAGCAAAAACACGCAGGCGAGTATGAGAAACACACATCAGAGCCCAAACGTAGGTTGTTCCTCCGCAAGATAAAATTAAAAAATCTCAAACCGTTCTGTGGATAGGAAAGGTAGTGTCTTTAGCACATGAGCACACAACAACCGAATATCCTGATTATCACGACCGATCAGCAGCGGACAGATAGTTTGAGCTGCTATGGGTCAACATTTACAGATACACCACATTTGGACAAGTTCGCATCCGAAGGTGTCTGTTTTGAACGGGCATACTGTGCGAATCCAGTCTGTACCCCCGCCCGTGCCTCAATTTTTTCGGGACGATATGTAAGTCGTCACGGGGCGTGGAACGTCGGCATGAACGTCCCTGAAGATGAACCGATGCTGTCACATCGACTGGCTGATGTCGGTTATCGCACTCACTACATCGGTAAGGCACACTTCCAACCTTTCGGTGCATCGGCGGCACAGTCAGTTGAAACCCGTGGCGATACGACGCGTTACCCGGATTTCCGTGGTCCCTACTATGGATTTGAAACAGTGGAACTGGCACTTGGTCATGCGACCTATGGCGTCGCGGGACATTATGGTGAATGGGTGCGTTCGTGCGTCTCTGAGGAAACGTTCGCCAGTTATAGCAAAGCGACACGCCTAAGTGAACAGGGTTTCGGTGGCGAGGCATACGATTGGGATATACCCCTGAAATACCATAATAGCGTTTGGACAGCGGATCGGACAATAGATTTCCTATCGAACCGAGATACCTCCGAGCCGTTCCTATTGGCGGTTGGTTTCCAAGATCCGCATCACCCGCACTGTGTTCCAACTGAGTTTGAGGCGCGCGTTGACCCGGCACACGTCCCACTGCCGGATTTTGTCGAAGATGAGTTAGACGACAAACCGCCCCACTTTTTAGAGGCGCGACAGGGTCAGCTTGAAAAATCAGAGATTCGTGGAACGTTTGCGATCGCGGGACAAGGCGGTGGTGCGGATTATCGCAAGGTCTCCGAAGCGGATGCAAGACTGGGTAGGGCGTACTATTACAATATGGTGAAGATTATCGATCAGCAGATGGGACGGATTCTGGAGTGTTTGGACACATGCGGATTGGCAGAGAATACGTTAGTGCTTTTCACGACCGATCACGGTGAACTCCTCGGTGATCACGGTCTTTGGATGAAGGGACCGTTCCATTATGAGCAGCTCGTCCGCGTGCCAACGTTGCTGCGATTCCCCGCAATGATTCCCGCTGGACAGCGCACAGAGGCACTCTTCAGCCACGTCGATATTGTCCCGACGGTCCTCTCCGCAATCGGTTTGCCGATTCCGTCAGATACAGATGGTATGGATGCGATACCGATGCTTACAGGCGAGACAGCATCTCTCCGGGATTCGGTGTTAGTTGAGTGTGTGGACGATCCACACGGCTTGCGACTCAAAACGATTGTGACCGATACACGAAAACTGACATGGTATTGTGGACATGCTTACGGGGAACTCTATGATTTGGAGAAGGATCCGAGCGAACGGGTCAATCAGTGGGAGAATGCCGCCTACGCTGCAGATAGGATGCATCTCATGGGTCGTATTCTTGAGAGGATGGAGCCTTTGGAGAGAAGGGTTGAGCGGTTATCGTATGCATAGATTTCGGTTTTTAGGCTTGCAATTAAAAAAAGGATTCGGTATCATTTAGAAGGAAAAAATTGATTGTGTCCAGCCTCGCTTTGATTACAGCATATCCTACACGAAAGCAGTAGGAAAAACATTGGGGGCATCCAGATGGAGCCTACGCTATCCATTGTGATTCCGATTTACAACGAGGTTGCAAGCCTAAAAGAGCTTCTGCAACAGGTCGCCAGTGTTGAAATCGGTATGAAAAAAGAGTTGATTCTCGTCGATGACTTTTCAACAGATGGCACACGCGATATTTTAAAAGAAATTGAAGCCATTCAAGAGGATTCAGGCGAGATACGGCAATATGTCTCAGCACCGCAGATGCCTCCAATAGCAGTCAGTCATCAGCCATCAGCCGTCGGAAACCAAGAGGGGGTAGAGGTGTCAGAAACCTCTTTATCGAAAGCCGAAAGCCGAAAGCCGAAAGCCATCCCAGCAGAAAATGCCTCCGAGATCGCCGTAAAAGTCTTTTATCACGATGTGAATAAGGGAAAAGGCGCAACCCTTCGTACAGGATTCCAGCACATCACTGGTGAAATTACCCTCATCCAAGATGCTGACTTGGAGTATGATCCAAAAGACTATCCGAAACTGCTTCAGCCCATCCTAACTGAGGAAGCCGATGTTGTATACGGTTCTCGGTTTATGGAGGGGAGACAAAAGGGGTTGTTACGGAGTTACATCGCAAATCAATTTCTGACGACCCTTGCAAACATTGTCAACGGCACAAGACTTACCGATATGGAGACCTGCTATAAGGTAATCCGCACCCCAATCCTAAAGGAGATTTCGCTTTACTCGGATAGGTTCGGCTTTGAGCCTGAAATTACGGCGAAACTTGCCAGACGAAAATGCAAAATCGTTGAGGTGCCTATCTCCTACCGCGGCAGAGACTATCATGAAGGGAAAACAGTGAGTTGGAAAGATGGTGTCGCCGCAATTTATCACATTCTCCGTTTCCGATTCTTTTCATAGAAGTCATATTGAGTAAACCATAAGAATGTGGTAAAATAGGGATAGAAAAGGCGATACTTTCTGTCTCTTTCTTCC
>JAGWBV010000124.1 GCA_021295715.1 Candidatus Poribacteria bacterium
GCTCCAACGTACCAAGCAACATTGGACATGGATCCCGCGTGATACACTTGACGAAGTGATCGTCCGTATCCACATCACGTATGACAGATTTTTTGACGGTCTCGGTGGACTGCCGAAGTTCAAACGCAAAGACCGTTATCGTTCTGCGAAGTTTCAATCGGGTTATCTGCTTGAAGCGGGTCGTGTGCGTCTCTCTATAAAAGCGTGGGAGGCACCCTCGCACTCCTTTAAGTTCCACAAGCGTTGGTTCTCGTTCCACCAGCACCGTGAATGGAAAGGAACTGTCCGCTATATCCAAATTCTTCGGGATGCGGTTGGCACATTTTGGTTGTATGTTGTCACGGATGATGCCTCGACGGAACCCTATTCTGCTACAGGTGAGAGCGTAGGAATAGATTTCGGGCTCGAGACGTATCTGACCCTGAATACCGGTGAGAAGATTCAACATCCACACCCCTTGAAACAGTCCTTGACCGAACTTCGGAAACTCAATAAAAGCCTTTCTCGTAAGGTCAAAGGTTCTCACAATTGGTGGCGTGCTGTCGGCGAACTCGCCCGTCTCTATCGCAAGATAGCCAACCAACGCAAAGACTGGCACTACAAACGTGCTACAGACCTGTGCAAAAGGTTTGATACCATCGTAACCGAGACGCTGAACCTGGACGGTATGAAACGCCTGTGGGGACGCAAAGTCTCTGACCTCGCCTTCTACGAGTTTGTTGAGATTCTGAAGTTCAAGTGTTTCAAACATAAGCGTGCGTTCCTACAAATCGGACGGTGGACACCGACAACAAAGCCTTGTTCGGAGTGCGGACATCCCAACGAAAATCTAACGCTAAAAGATAGGCAGTGGACAGGTTTCCCCGCCTGTGGTTCCCACCACGACCGAGACATCAACGCTGCGATAAACATCTTGAGGGCTGCCTTGGGTCCCTCTGTGGAGCAGATGTAAGACGTTTTCTCGAAAACCCCGGTCTCCTTTAGGCAGTGGGTGCCTTGACCTTTTGCTATCTCCTTCATCAGTTCTTAGAGCGAGAATAATCTAACTTTCCTCTATATGAGTGTATTACAACGTGAGTTTGATAAAAGTACAAGTTGGGTTTCGCTATCGTTATTGACACAGAAAGTGTCTTGAAAAACGACATATTTTTCCACATTCTGTGATTTTTTCGGCGTATTTACCGCTCTACCTAGGGGAAACACCCAAGCAAAAACACCTACAGATTTATTGTTATACCATTTAGATGTTTCACTTGTCAAGTGTGCTTTCCAAGGGTTTTCGCATTTGGGTTGATATTCAAGCAAATTTTTGTTATAATTGTGGACAAGATTGAAGACTCAACTTCTCGGATTTCTCCGACCTGTCGAAATTCCGAACCGCCTCAAAGGAGTTACTACAGATCCAGACGATAGCATGGTTGTAGAATGTGCTGTGGTCGCGGGTGCCACTCACATCGTCACAGGTGATCAGAAGCATCTGTTACCGCTTAAAAGTTATCGGAACATTCTTATTGTAAAACCGGCGGATTTCCTTGCACAGTTTAAGTAAAGTGAACGCGGAAATTAACGAATGAAGTGCGATATAGGCAGAAAAGAGGGCGCGCGTCAGCGCTATGTCTCCCGAAGTTATGGTAAAGGCGAGTCCCTCCTCGTCATCGAAGATGTGCCTACTATCCATTGTCCTAATTGTGGCGAGGGTTACATGACTGCACAGACGCTACAAGTAATTGAACGCATTAAGAAACTTCGTCAGACCGTTGCGCCAAAACGCCGCGTGTCAGTCGCCGTTTTTAAGTAATCCAATAAAAGAAATATGCAAACATCTCATAAGTACTTAGACCCCGTTGCCCTCTCTCGAATTGGCGGTATGGAACTCGTCGCAAGGCTCGTCGTTGAAGGGTTCGTCACTGGGTTGCACAAGAGTCCTTACCAAGGGTTCAGCGTGGAATTCGCAGAACACCGACAATATATGCCCGGCGATGAGATCCGTTATATCGACTGGAAAGTCTACGGGAAATCGGATCGGTATTACGTCAAAAAGTTTGAAGAGGAGACGAACCTACGCGCATATATCCTCCTTGATACGAGCGCGTCGATGAACTATAAACACACAGAGGAGGGATTGACGAAGTTTGAATACGGCTGTTATCTCGCTGCGACGCTCACGTATCTCATGCTGAAGCAGCGCGACTCTGTCGGTTTAGCACTCTTCGACACGGAGATTACGCAATACATCCCACCGAGAGGTGCCGCAACGCATCTACGAGCGATTATGTCGGCTTTAGAGAATGCCACGCCCGGTCAGGAAACCGAGTTGAGCGGTCTCTTCCACGAACTCGCCAAACGGATTGTGAGACGCGGCTTGGTGATTGTCATCTCCGATCTGCTTGATGAACCTTCGCAGGTTATCTCTGCCCTGAAACACCTGCGTCATCAGAAACATGAAGTCATCGTTTTCCACCTGCTCGATCCTGCCGAACTTACCTTCCCTTATACCGGTTCTGTTGTCTTTCGGGACATGGAAACCGGAGAAACGCTTTCAACACAAGCAGATACGCTGAAAGCGGATTATCTTGAAAAATTGAATCAGTTCATTCAAAGCTATCGTCGTGGGTGTGGCGCGAGCCAGATCGATTACGTCCAACTGGACACCGCCACGCCGTTTGATTATGCGCTGTCGGCATATCTATCAAGGAGAAAATCATGAAAACATATCGGATCGGGATTTTAGGGTGTAGAGGACGTGGGACGGCGGCAGCACGCGCATATCATGCGCATCCGCGCACAGAGATTATCGGACTCTGTGATCTGGTTCAGGAACGTCTCGACACGCTCGGCGAAGAAGTCAACGTCACCGCGCGGTTCACCGATTTAGATGAGATGATTCGGCAAATCCAACCTGACATTGTAGCGATTCCCACCGGCACGGAATTTCACTACGATCTGTGCATGCGCGTGCTGGAGCATGGGGTCAACATTGAGGTCGAAAAACCGATGTGTGTGGATCTCGTGCAGGCAGATGCTGTTATCGCCAAAGCGAAGGAAGAAGGCGCACAGGTCGCCGTCCACCATCAAGGCAGGGTTGGAGCACCTATGCAGACACTCTCACGTGCCTTTGACGCGGGCAAAATCGGTGAGTTGCGCTACATGTACGGTAGCGGGAAAGGCTACTACGGCGGCTACGGCTTGATGAACATTGGCACGCACATGCTTAACAACATGCTCCACTTCGGGGAACGTTGTCATAGTATTGCGGCACACCTGACGACGGGCGGGAAACCGATTATGCCGACAGATGTTGTGCCGTCTCCGAGCGGCATGGGGACAATCGCTGGCGAATATATCACGGCGACGCTGCAGTATGAGGGCAATGTCACCGGTACCCTGCTCCAGCATCGCTTCGACAAAATGGACACCAACGGGTATACGATGGAGCTTTACGGCACTGAAGGACGACTCTTCTGGGGGCTCGGCGGCGCGTGGTGGCTACCGACACCTCATTATGTTCCCGACGGCACACACGACCAGTGGGAACCGTTGGAACTTATCTATCCTGATCATTACGATCCCGATAGTAGCGCGTCGGAAGCGGATTACTGGTTTGTCGAGGACTATGTCAACGCCTTGGATGAAGGCAGACCCCATACGTGCAGCGGCACCGAGGGACGACACATCATTGAAATGATGATGGGTATCTTTGAATCGGCGGCGTATGGCACAAACGTTAATCTTCCACAACCTGATCGGCAACACCCGTTGTTACGGTGGCGTGAAGAATCGGGATTGGAGCCACCTGCAGAGATGCCGAGGGCATATTGGGACTGGCTAACATTGGAGTCCGAACGGATTCGTTAACACCCAGAAAATCAATTCTTTACCGCTGGCGAGGTTTCCTAACCTCGCCCTGTTTATAAGGTTCGGATTATTTCGCTGATTCTGCACAACGGAAACTATATTCGTAGAGTGTGTTTGTAGGTGAAAGCAGTAAGCGATTGGTGGCGCAGATGCCTTTGCTGTGTAAGCCCTTACGGGTAGCGTTTCAATGTCTGTGAAATTGTTTATGATCCACTCTATCTCGTTGGTACCTGCGCGTGGATTTTTGCGAGGCATGGCAAAGAAAAAATCGTCGTCAAATAGGTCAAGACACCATTCCCAAATCGGATATTTCAGATTGGCAAACCCGCCGCGCATAGCATATTCCCACTCTGTCTCTGTTGGCAGCCTCTTGCCTGCCCATTGTGCATACGCCATTGCCGAAAACCAACTTACCCACCTCACGGGTTGGTTCGCTGTCCCGCTCGGATAATCGTTGCCTTCCCAATCTTTGAGATAGTCCCCGTCGTGAAACCTATCCTCAATATGCGGTTTTTGCCACTGCTGGTTTTTTAATAGAAACTGCTGATATTCAAGATTTGTCACAGGGTGTGTGTCAATATAGAATGCGTCAACACTTCCTATTTCAAGTCTGCCAGCCGGTATCAAAATCATGTTTCTCACAAAAACTATCCTCTATTCCTCATAGGGAAATTTGCGAAAGTAGCAGCGGTGACATTCCGCGGCACGCATATAATCAAGTATCCCCTCAATATCTGCGTCACAACCTATTATTTTATTATCTGCGCGATAATTGCATTCGTCTGCAATCCCGACTCGCCTGAACACCGAATCGGTTCACCCGTCTTGAGGTGGTTGACAAAGTTCTCCACAAGCCCCGTGTGCGTGTGCGGAAACGGGGTCTGGTTCATTGCAATCTGCTCATCCGATTTTTCGAGCGTCAGGTTACCGCTATTTAACGGTGAACACCTTAAAGCCCCTTCTGTGCCGTAGACTTCAACATCGTCGATCGAAACACCGACGTTCCAGTTGACGTTCGCAACGGCATGCGCGCCACTCTTAAAACGGAGCGTAAACGCTGTAGAATCATCAACTGGAATATCCAAATGCACCGTCTCGGCGTAGCCTTGCACGGATTCAACCTCTCCCATCAGATACTGAAGAAGCGAGATGCGGTGGCTACCGAGGTCCATCAGCACCCCACCACCGCTAATTTTCGGATCCACCCGCCAACTATGCAAGTCGTGCCGATTCGGATCATAGAAGCCGGTGTGATTGATCCGCGCCAGCACCACGTCCCCGATAGTGCCCTCATCCATCAACGCCTTCATCCTCACGATATTCGGATAGAAGTTTCGGTAATAGGCGAGCATCAAGGTAACGCCAGCGTCGTGGCAGGCATCCACCATCCGTTGACATTCTTCAACTGTCATCGCCATCGGTTTCTCACAGAGGACGTGTTTGCCCGCCGCTGCCACACGGAGTGTCTGTTCGCAGTGGAGATACGGGTGCGTTGCGATGTAGATCGCATTGAGTTCGTCATCTGATAGAAGTGCGTCTATATCGGTATAGAATCGTTTCGCGCCGTGTCTCTCAGCAAAGGATTCCGCTTTCGCGCCGTCCCGTCGCATCACAGCGATGAGTTCCGAGTCATCGACGCTGTAAAGGGGCGGTCCGCCCTTATATTCAGCGACATCTCCACAACCGAGTATTCCCCATCTGAGCGTTGCCATGAAATCTATGTCCTTTTTCAATCCAGAGTGTGATCATCGCTGTTAGTATACTGTAAAGCCTCGAACGTGTCAACTATGCTTTTATGGATTTTTTATACATATCCGGGGGTGTTGTCTAAATCGGGATTTAAGGGTAGTCATTAAATGCGTCTTCAATAGGATTTCGATGGTTATGCCCTTTCAACCAACCGTTCAGAGTTTTGCGTCTCCACTGGATGTATTGCCAAGATTCCAAACGGGTTCGATTAAAAGACAAAATGGCAGCGAAATGCAGCGAAATTTCGATTCTAAACGGGTTTGATTAAAAGGGGGTGTAAAATTTTTGGCGGCGTATTGATTTTTTCAAAGAGGAAAGGAAACCATTTGTCGTCCATTGTCCCTTCAGAACGTGCGATGAATCGCACTACTACAAACCGGAGCGACTTTTCCATGAGAATCTTCTGCGTTGAATATTGGGCAGGAATCTGTTAGGATATTGTGGAAAGAAAGGGAGGCTGGACAATGACAAAAAGTACAACCCTTGAAAGGATTTATCCGTTTTTTATTGTAGAAAACCTTGCGGTGTCAATCGACTTTTACAATCGGAAACTCGGCTTTGAGACAGATATTCTCGTCCCAGAAGATGATCCATTTTTTGGAATTGTGAGTCGCGATGACGTCCGGATTCTTCTCAAACATATCACTGAAGATATTCATCCAGTTCCGAACCACACCCGGCACGAATGGGCGAGGTGGGACGCTTTCATACTAACTTCCGATCCTGACGCGTTGTTTGCTGAGTATCGATCCCGTGGATTAGAGTTCCACGAACCCCTCGCGGACACCGACGACGGTCTCCGAGCGTTTGAACTCAGGGATTATGACGGGTATGTGTTGTGTTTTGGGAAACCGCTATGAAGGGAGAATCGTCTGAATCAGGATTTACAGGATTTTAGGATTGCCAGGATACGTCCGGCGTGTTGTGTTCAAATATCACGCTACGTCTTAAGATAAAAAAGATAGGCAGGACTGCTTGCCCTGCCAATGATTAGTATTATCTTGAACGGCTGAATCTTTTCACAGCCTCATTGAGTGCTTTGATGTATGCCGCCTTCGCTTTCTCTACTTCAGATGTATGACTTCTACTTGAAACCCGAACTGCTTCCCGAACGGCCTCAATTGCCTTACGCGCTTTTTCACTATCAGTCCCACTTGCTTTGGTGGAGAACATGTAGTCAGTTTTCAGACGAGACGTTAGTTTTCCCTCCATCTACTCAAGAACCTTTTGCTCGAAATCAGGACGCGTAATTCGTCGAAACCGGTTATGCCGTAAATTCTCATAGAATATCCACGAACCTTTATTTCTGCTGGATGCGAATATACCGAACGGCGTGTCGGTCGCACAGAGGAAACTCTTCAGCGGTTCGGTGGCACTTGTCTCACCCGATAATTTACACGCTGCGATAACGATAAAATTTTCTTGGGCATCACGAAGCACAAGGTCAGTTCTGCTATGGATTGCTCCTATCTGAATCCTGCACTCTCTGAGCATAGAAAATTTAGCAAACCTTGATTCAGAGAAATACTCAACAACAGTTTCTACTACATCAAATTCTTGCAGTCGTTCCTCAATAGCCCTGCTGAAACTGTCTTCTTTCTGTTTTTCCGCGATCTTCAATGCATTCTGGAGATCGGACTTTGCACCTACAAGGTCATTTAGACCGGATTTTGCCTCGCCCCGACCGGCATAAATACTGGCGTAATCTGGATTTATACGGATTGCTAAATCGTAAGCAGAAGTAGCTTCCTCTGCTTTACCGACTTTCCAAAGCAGGCACCCTATAGAAAAGAAAACGGTAACGAAATCTGTGTCGATCCGACCTGATATAGGAGCAGTGACATTCTTGCTCTCGCCAGTTGTTTCAACAGCGGTATCTTCTGCCAGTTCAGGGTAGAGATCTATTAACTTTGGAAAGTGTTGATCTTCATAAGTTTTAATAAGCACACCGACCAATGCCATCGCTGCCGACAAAGGGTGAGTTTCATCTTCACCAACACCATAGATTAAATCGTCCATCACTGCTGAGAGTCGTTGATACTCGGTTTCCCTTATCACAAGATGGCTAAGGTCTTCATTCCGATTCACGATACCGGCTAATAGATGCAGTAAATTGACAAGCCACTGTGCAGCACTTTCTGAGGTAGGCGTAGCATCAATAAATTCTTGGGCGAAAGGTTGCGTCGATGCAAGTAACACACGCTTTGGGAGACCGTGTGCGTTTAAGACGGGTGGTCCAAAAGGCGTGAACGTTGACAATATATTCTGTGGCGTTTGCATTCCAGTTGACATCGTTTGTTACCTTCTTTTTTTGTCCTGTTAGGGATAGTGAGAATTATACATTGACCCACAACGGATTGCAAGAAAAAAGGAGAGTCAGGTAACCACCGCTAAGAAGTAAAACAACATCCAGTTTCAAAAACACAGATACCATAAGTTAATAATATTTTCACATTCGTTTTTTACGAAGGACCCACATATTACATCTTGGCAACCCATGTCACACCTACCACGATAAAACCTCCGTGAAAATTGGCGTTCTTACGGGCGTTTATCCTGAAAATCCTGATTCAGACAACAACCCTCTCCCACCCTAAATTTTCAGAGTAAGCGTTTCAGATATCTCCTACCAAAACTCTCCAAAACGCAGTCATTATCTACGTTTACAACTTTTTTGAAACCCACCCTTTTTCAGATTTTACTCTGAATACTCTGAAACGCGCCCCATTTTCTTACCCGTATGGCTGAGTCGCTACTCCGTGATAGCGACTTTGCTGATTGCTGACCGCCGACTGCCGATGGCTGATTGCCGATGGCTTATAACACATCTCCGCTTGAAAACTTACCCAAATCAGACTATAATAGACGCAAACTTGTGCTGAAGCGCATTAGCAGGAGCGGGAATGGAGACTAACGGAAACGGGAAACCTAACCAAGTAAAACACCTCGTCAAACCGCATATCCTACTGATTGGACTGGTGCTCGTCGCCTTTAATAGCTACTGGTGCCTGATGGGGACAGAGGTATGGCACTC
>JAGWBV010000125.1 GCA_021295715.1 Candidatus Poribacteria bacterium
GATAGATTTCTCCGATAAGATTAACAGACTCTTGAATAACACTGAATTGTGGCAGACGCTTTCAAAGAAGGCAAGGGAACGTGCGGTATTGTTTACGTGGGATAAGACGGCGCGCCGCATCGTCCAATTATTTGAGGAACTTCACCGGAAAAAGAAACTGATCAATCCGAATAGACTCTTAAACGTGTTCACCCCGGCACAACCGTCAGAAGAAGAACACCCAGAACCGACGTATAAATCGTTTGTGCTGAGTATGAACGAGCATTACGAGCGGTGTCTCATACGGGACGCGGTGTATCCGCTGCGTGTTGAAAATGGGCTGGTGCTGAGCATTTTGAAAGAGCATACCCGAATGGGTGCCCGACGAAACAGAAGCAAGAGCGATTCTCAAAAGGGTTCGCGGCTTAGTCGATGGAACTGCATGAGGAGCACAAAATGGTATCTCACAGGCGTTACCGCTTAAAACAGCATCATACATTTGAACAGGACGATCGCAAATATGCCGCCGATCTCGAAACGGGCGACATCGTTCAGCTAAATGACGTGGAATGGGAAATTCTGTCATGTTATGCGTCGCAGACGCGGTATCAGATCGTCGAGAACCTGAGAAAAGACTATAAATTGACTGCTATCTTTGATGGGATCGAACGCTTGGAACAACTCGGAAGACAAGGAATCCTTCTGCACCGAGTCGTTGCGGCAGTGGAACCAACGGTTGCACAGGGGCAGCCGCGCGATCAGAAACCGAAAGTATTGGTCCCGTTCCATTTTACGGGAGAGAAGTCGTCGTTGGACTACCTCACGAATCTCAACCGTTATCAGTTTTTGACGCACCTTGCGGCGTTCGCCGAGTTGGAAACGTTGTCGTTTCCTGAGGAAAAGAAGGAGGACTTTCAAGATCTCGATGCGGTTCGGGTTCGGAACATAGACGTAGCGGCAGGGAATGCCCTGACATCGCCCTGGTATGCGATGGATGGCTATGACGGTATCCTGCTGCTCTCACAGTTCTTGACGGACGATCTGTTATACTATCGAGTTCCCGATGTGCCGATTGTTCACTGCATAGATGCGACCCAGCGGCTACAACACGTTCTGCTGAAAACGCTCTTGACGCTCTGTGCGTTCCAAAGTCCAAAAGATACACTGGTGGTCAAAGCCTCGTGGATGAAGGAATGGATCGCTGAATTAGGGATGCCAGACGACAACGTGCGCGTGATCCCGGATGGGATAGACGTTGTTGCGCCGATCGGTGATAAGGCATTGGCAAAACAGCACACCGCGGCGCTCTTTGACAAACCGATGTTTGTGAAGCAACCGGTTGTCGGGCTGATCTCTGGCTTTGAGCCGAGTCGGGGTGCCGTATGGATTTCTGAATTCGCGCGCGCCAACCCACATCTGGCGATCTTTGTGTATGATACACTGTTAGAGCAACAGTATCGGCATCCACCAGAGAATGTCGTCATTTTCAGTGCCGATGACGAAGAAACGCGATCGGTGTTGCCGATATTCTTCCAAGCGTTGGATCTCGTGTGTTTCCCTGCGATGCCGGGTACCCCGCTGTCGATTGTTTTAGAGGCGATGGCGTATGGTGCGCCGTGTGTTGCGATGACGAAATATGGGATGCCTCCGGAAGTAGCAGGTGCAGGTGCCGTTGTGGAGTCGGAAGGGAATGATTTCGGTAATTTCCGTGTCCCGATGTCCGAGTTGTCAAACACGATAAATCAGTGGTTAAAACCCTCTCCTACACGTGTCGAATGCGAAGATGCTGCAAAAGGTTTGGCTCAAAAATTCACTTGGGAAAAAGTAGCACAAGAAATCGTTCAGTGCCTTGAAGAAGGGCATCAGCAAAGCGTGAATGCTTTCAGAAATGAAATAGATTTGTCCCCGTCGGTCTTTTGTCGTCGGTATAACGTGGGGACTGAAACCACCGAATCCAGCGTATATCGCCTGGGGATTCATAGATATGACTGCCTTCAAGCCGCTTTGATAGAAATGTTAGCGGAACGGCACACACCTGCTGAAATCGAGGCAGTTTTCAAGCATTTCCAAGGGAAGGCTTCACTTCCGTAGCGAATGAATTCGTCTTGGAAATGGGTTTCCCAACTACAGTTGGGAAGTCAATCTTGCCGGAAGAGAAGCACCGGCAGAAAGGAGGAAAACTAAAATGAAAAAGAATCTCCGCGGTAAAATCCGCGAATTCGTCCAATCTGAGGAAGGCAAGGTGGGTATCAAATCCCCATTGACCCTCGGCGTAGCCGCAGGAAGTCTCTTGCTGGCACAAGCCGTTGTTGGCACACCACGGGCAGAAGCGTGGGAGTGTATGGTTGACGCACATTGCCCTCATCATCCTCACAAATGCAGTGTAGGGACTTGCATGTAAAACTGAGGCAATTTCATTGATTACTGGGGTGCGATGGTTTTTACCTTGACGCATCCCAGTGATTTTGAATACAACTTTCCATTCCAATAATAGACAAAGTGAGTCATTTTTCCCTGGGCAGACTCGGCGTTTTGCGTGGTAGGTTTCAACAAGCGCAGCCACCTGTTCAGAAAATCCGTGCTATAGCCAAGGGAAGTGATATTGATCGCAGAGAGTAAGAAATATAAATCTTAACAACAGGGCCGCGTCGCTTGCCGATCCAGGAGGGATTTTCGATGAGACGAACGATGCCAATTCTTTTTTTCTTTTTTACCCTTGTGACCTTGGGAGTGAGAGTTTGTGTTGTTTTTGCCAAGCCACCGGATACTGCCAAAATTGTGTTTGGGGCAAATCGCGAAGGAAATCGAGAGATTTATCTGATGAATCCTGATGGAAGTGCGCAGATGAACATAACGAACCACCGAGCAGATGACATCTATGGTGCCTGGTCCCCCACAGGAGAGCAGATTCTTTTTGCCTCTGACCGAGATCGGTTTCTGGGCAGCTGGGATCTCTATCTGATGGATCCTAATGGTCAAAACGTGCGACCTGTTTTCGGAAAATCAGAGGAAAGACGGCATCCTGAGTGGTCGCCTGATGGCAAACAGATCGCTTACACACGCTTTGATGCGGGTGTCGGGTACATCTACATCGCTACAAGCGATGGAAAAAATGAGGAGCGAGTCGCTATCGGAGGTACTCCGGCGTGGTCTCCCGATGGCACCGAAATCGCCTTTGTTGTTAAAACGGGGGCGAAACGCTGGGAAATCAATATTCTTAATGTGCGGACGCGAAAGCAAAAGGCCTTCTTTCCCCCTAAGGCGACACCTTCATGGCTCCGGGCTCCGAGGTGGTCTCCGAGAGGTGATAAACTTGCCTTTTCTTGGCTTCATCGCGTCCCATTTGTTGACTTCCTTAAAACAGAGACGATCTATACGGTGAATCGGGATGGGACCGGGCTTACACAGATTGTTGATGAAGCGGGTCCAGAGGTTACCTCGCCTGTTTGGTCGCCGCAGGGAGATACCCTGCTCTATGCCCAAGATAGTGAAGAAGCCAGAAGGTCTTTACAAATCTTCAAAATCGTCTTGGGGGAAGAACAACCCGATCAACTCACGGATATTGGGATATGGAATACACCCGAAGACTGGTTTGATCCTGCGTATGCGTTACCGGTTTCACCCCAACCCCAGCTGCTAACGACAATGTGGGGAGAACTGAAACGGGAGTAGGATCCACCAGAAACATAGTCTTTCTCTATCCTGCTGATAAGCTATTGTGACCGTAATATCAATCAACTTCGAGTCCGATACGAAAAAAGGTAACTGATGAATGAACTATCCCGAATTTGAAACAGCGTTTGAGGCACGACTTCAAACACATACAGACACATATCCGCACGCCGCGGAATACCATCGCGCCCGTTTTGATCAGACACTCCAGTATCTATTGTCCTCCATTTTGGAGCAGACAGAAACGCTGATTCAACAACCGGAAACAAGTTGGGCACACACTGAAGAAATTGTAAGCGATATTCTCTACTGTGGCGAGATAACTGTTGAACAACTTTTTGCACTTGAGATTCCTACTCAACTCACAGCAGATAGGGACTTTGAAACGGTAAAAACGAAACTCTACGAAACAAAATATTACCCAATCAGCGAACACCTGAACTATATTGCGTTTCCACCTGCTTTGGAGCGAAAGGCATTCATCGGTAAGCATTTGGATTGTTTCAAAGAGAAATCACATTTCTGTGATCTCGGCTTCGGTCCTGGTGTATTAACAGCATTTATTCTACAGCAGAACGCCTCGTGGCAAGTTGGCGGTGTTGATGTTAGCCAGCACTGCCTTCACCATGCCCAAAGACTTTTGGAGCGAAAGATAGTTTTGGACAGGAGTGAATTATCAGTCGGAGACGTTCGCAGTCTACACTATCCTGACGATACCTTCGATGGGGTTATCGCTGTTGAAGTACTTGAACATATCCCATATCCAGAAACTGGCTTGTTAGAAGCGATGCGCGTGCTGAAACCGGGTGGATACTTAATAACAGCACTCCCGGTGCAGCTACCGCTGTTGATGCACCTCTACGATTTTAATTCTCCAGATGAAGTCTTAGCCCTGTACAAAAAAGTTGGACTCAAGATTATTGACTTTGAGACGAAGGAATTCCAACGTCAAACAGGCTCCTTCGTTGATACGTTCGCGTTAAGTATTAATCCATAACGAAAGGTTCTTCTTATATTATGTCTCATTACGAATACTTTCTGATTTTTTTAGCACTCGGTTTCTGTGGATATGCGAGTTATACCGACCTGAAGACACAGAAGATTCGCAACTTCTGCTCTCTCGGACTCCTCTATGTAGGAACCCTCAGCCAGTTGATGGCGTGGTATCTTGGCACGACAACGCCGCTGTATATCTTGGGGCTTTTCCTCGGAGGTGGGCTTATTGCGTTTGGTCTCTATTGGTTCGGTATTTTCTCGCCAGGGGACTCCAAACTCTTTTGGGGACTCTGCTTAATCTTCCCGTTATCACTGTTCAGGGACCTGAGCGGTGCTTTGAGTTTTCCGCCTTTGACACTCGCCCTCAATATCATTGTTCCGTACTCGATAGGAGTCCTGGGCTATCTGATTTTCAAGTTCGTGTTCATGCGAAATAAGTTGGACCTTCTTCGGCATTTCCTTAAATCAAACTTCCAAAAAAAAGAACTGATCGAAAAACTTTTCAGTTTGCTTGTGCTTATTGGTATCGGGTCTGTATTCACCTATCTGTTACAACACTTTGGATGGGAACTGGATCGTTTCCTGAGCCTCGTTTTCGTTTTGGTAGCCTTCACGTTGATACAGAAACTCCTGTCCCTGCTGCCGAAAACGCCGGTCTCTTATGCTGTCATTAGTTTCATAGCTATTTGGTTAACCGTGCAAGCAACGCCCTCCGTGTCAATATTGCTCTCGGGTCTCGCCTTTTTCTTAGGGCTCTATATCGTGGTTTTTGTGATTGCGAAGCAGTTGGTTCTGAGTTTAGCGAGTATCACACTGGATACTGCCGTTGATGTGAGCGGTCTTCAGGTGGGTATGATTCCTGCGGAACAAATTGTTCGAGTAGAACACCCCGACGGCACTGTCCGATACGAGAAGAAACAGGTTGTGCTCTCAAGCGGTCAGGAGGATAGTATTGTTATCTCACCGGACCCCGCAGGTCTAACGACAGAGGAGATTAATCAATTACAAAACCTTGCGGCGGCGGGTGCATTTGCCGAATTCGGCAATCAGATAAACGTCCAACCCTCGATTCGCTTTGCCCCTGTTATTTCTATCGGTGCCCTGCTGACGATTCTTTGCCAGGGTCCCTTTTATCTGAAACTGGTGCAGTTATTTTAACTTTATACTTGAAAGGAGCGCAAATCAACACCCTTTGATTTGATTTACTTTACCTATAATGAAACGTGCGATCTTTATTTTAATTCTTTTGACTGTAGCCGTAGCTTTACCGCCTTTTTACTTACACTGGGCAGAATCTCAAAGACTTAACCAGATACAAGAAGTCAAGCAACAGGCGCGTCCCGTTTTCGGAGAACGATTAGGAACAGTTCTGTCGGAACTCAAAAGCAGCGAATCGCCTTCCGTAGTCATCTTATATACCGGTGGCACAAAAAGCCATCTGGAGCCGTGCGGGTGTTATCAAGAACAGTCTGGCGGCCTGCCCAGGCGTGCGCACTTGGTGGAGCAGCTGCGTCAGCATGGATTTTCAATGTTTCTTGTTGACGCAGGCGACATCTTTGATGGCACCGAAGCGATCGATGCCAAGCGATGTCAGGTCAACCTCAAGGCGATGTCAATGATGGGATACGATGCAGTGGCACTGAGTCAAAGCGATTTGAGCTACGACGATGCGTATTTAACAGAGCATCGCCAACACGCCAATTTTCCATTTCTTGCAGAAGCCCGCACGGCGACCGAGCCATTTATCGTAAAACAGGTAAGCGACCTCTCCGTGGCGTTTGTCGGCACAGGCGAGAACAGCAACGAACACGCCCTGACCGCAGACGTTCGCATCGCCCTCGGCACACCTTCTGATACAGAACTGCACGATGTTGATGTTGTGATCCGTCCTGATGAAACCGAAACAATAGCATCCGAATCCGGAACCCTTCATGTCGGTTCCAAACCTGAAGGCAAAACGTTAGGAGTGTTAGCACTTTGGATAGGTTCAGATGGAGAACTCACACGTTATCACGCGACACAATTGGCGTTGACAGGTGATGTAGAGGAATCCGAATCCGTGCGTCAACTGCTCACTGATTTTTATCGCGAGGTCTCACAATCGTCTGACATCACGCCTCTTTTTGCTGAGCAACATTTGGAACAGGATGAACAGAACGGGTATGTCTCAGCGACGGCGTGTCAGCGGTGTCATCAGCAAGAATATCTCCAGTGGTCAGCAACACGGCACGCTTTTGCCTTTGAAACCCTTCTGAAAAAGGAACGCTACTTCGATTCAGGGTGCGTCTCCTGTCATACCACTGGACTCGGTTATCCAACGGGATTTCAGATAGGTGACCAAGATTCTACGCTCAAGGATGTGCAGTGTGAAACATGCCACGGCCCCGGTAAACAACATGTCAGTAACCCGAAAAAGAGCAACATCCGCAGTGCTGCGGATACATCGCTGTGTTTGGACTGCCACGACACGAAACATTCTCCAGGGTTCGATGAGGTGGTGGCACTGCATACCAAGGATGTTGACCATAGCCGATCACCGATGAACTTGGAGGAACTCTTGACCTCCCGCACAGCACGGATGGGGAGACCGACACTGGAACTTTTTGTCATGAGTTATTGTCCCTACGGAGTTCAAGCGGAAGAAAAAATTATTCCGATTGTCAAGGAATTTGGTAACAAAATTGACTTCAAACTCCAGTTTATCGCACAAGAAAAGGAGAAGCCTTCCGCACAAGACATAACGCCGTTTACGAGCCTCCACGGTTATCCCGAAGTGGCGGAAAATATCAGACAACTTCTGATAACACAAGAATATCCTGAGAAGTATCTCGACTATATTTTGTG
>JAGWBV010000126.1 GCA_021295715.1 Candidatus Poribacteria bacterium
TTTATACCAGTTCTGACTGCCTTTCTGCTTGCGCGAAAGGTTGCGATTTGCCCGTGCTAACTTGCGCTCGTATCGCTTCAGCGGGCGTGGATTCTCAAACGTTGTCCCGTCAGAACACGTCGCAAGTGTATTGATACCTACGTCAACGCCTATTGGTGGCTTATCGTCAAACAGGAGCGGTTGGTGCTGATAGTTGTTGCTATCCAGCCGTCTGACAGTGATAGACACAAACCATTTGTCATTGTGTTTGGACACAACAACTTTTGTGATTTCACCGGTATACCGCAATTCTTCACGCATACGTATCCACCCTATTTTGGGAAGGTTGACACGCTTTTTATAGACTTCAACAGTTCCTTCGCCATTGTCTGCTTGGTATGAACATTTACCAGATCGGTTCTTATAGACGGGAAACTTGTTTTGTCCTTTCTTCCAGCGTGTAACAGCGTCACCGAGGTTGTGAATAGCGTTCTTCGACGCATTCTGTGAGAGGATAGAACACCAGTGAAACTTATCGTATTTGACGGCGTTAAACTCACGCTTGATATCAACATGGGTTCGCCATTCGTCTTGGCCAAAGTTGAAGGCAACACGGGCATATCCACAATGTTGAGACATACACGTAGATTGCTTGTTATTGGGATTCAGTTCTATTTGCTGTGTTCGTAAAGGCATGGATTCTCACGTATCACGCTTTTACCGCTTTTCACTGTCGGTCGGCGAGGAGGCTACCCTTGCGGGTAGGTGAAAAGTCCTCGCCACGTGATACACTTACTATAGCACTTTCTCAAAGTATTGTCAAAAAAAATGACACAACTTTAGATTCTAACAGGTTCTTATAGGTTTTAGTAGGAAATACCGAACTGCAACTTACCCTTTGTGTTGTGGTTCAACTTTATGCCGAACTTGCTGCGAATAAATCTCTTTCCCGCGTGCAGCGATAGTTCCAGGCGGATAATCCGAATATGACCTAACAGTTCTCCTCAATTAGAGTTTCAACGCTTTCGCCTTCTGTACGATAGCGTCTGTGTTAATGCCGTGATATTCTAAAAGCTCCTCCGGTTTCCCAGACCTCGGCATCCCTGTAACAGCAAGCTTGTGAACGCAGACGCCTTCAGTTGCCACAGCATCAAGGACAGCGTCCCCGAGACCGCCTTCAGGATAATGGTCTTCAACGGTGATTAGGGTATTGTTCGTCTCAGACGCCGCCTTTTGTAGCGCTTCCTTATCAATCGGCTTAACAGAATACACGTCTATAATACGGACAGCCACCCCTTCTTGAGCAAGTATCTCGTGTGCTTTCAAGGCTTCGTGAAGGGCAACACCGGCGGCAACAATGGTCACCTTATCTTCACTGCTTTCCCGAATAACTTTAGACCCACCGATTGGGAAACGCTCATCAGCATCGTAGAGAATAGCGGTTTTTGGACGCGAGGTGCGGAGGTAAACGATACCCTCATAATCCGCAGCTTCCGCGACGAGCCGTTCAGCGGCGACTGCATCGCTTGGATACAGCACGACTGCTCCCGGAATCGCACGGAACATCGCGATGTCCTCTAAACCCATCTGTGAGGGACCGTCTTCACCGATTGAGACGCCACAGTGTGAACCGGCATATTTAATATTCGCTTGTGAGATCGCAGACATCCGAATCTGATCATAGGCACGCGATAAAAATGCAGCAAAGGTTGAGACAAACGGAATCTTACCGCGTTTTGCCAAACCGATGCCAGCCCCGACCAAATTTTGTTCCGCGATGAACATCTCGAAATAGCGGTTCGGATGGAGTTCCATAAATTGCTCAGCATACGTAGAGTTTTTAGTATCTCCATCTAAAGCAACAACATTCGGATTCGCACTACCGAGTTTCGCAAGCCCTGCACCGTAGCCACTACGCGTTGCGACTTCTTCGTCCACTGGATAGTCAGGCGGCTCACATTCGGTCACGGCTGCACGATCAGCATTCCCATTTACAGGATTTGGGGATGCAATCCGAACCGGAACATCTGAATGCAATGGACCAAGTTCAGCTAAAGCCTTATCAAGCTCGTCACCCTGGGCAAGCGCTTTTCCGTGCCAGTTGTCGGCGTTTTCAAGGAACGAAATCCCTTTTCCTTTAAAAGTTTTGGCGACTATCATCGTCGGTTTCTCGTCCGAAGCCTTCGCTCGGTCGAGTGCGGGAAGGATTTCATCAAAATCGTGACCATCAATGCCGATGGCTTGCCAACCAAACGCCTCAAAACGCTGACAATACGTATCGACGTCAAAGGCATACATCGTCCGTTGGCTCTGTCCAAGCGCATTGACATCCACAATCCCAATCAAATTATTAAGTTTGTAGTGTGATGCTAAAGCAGCCGCCTCCCAGACCCCACCTTCAGCAGTCTCGCCATCGCCAAGGAGGACATAGACTCGGTAATCAGCGTCATCTAAGTATTTTCCATTGAGAGCCATGCCGAGTCCAAGCGATAAGCCCTGTCCAAGGGACCCTGTTGCGACCTCTGTCCATTCAAACCGAGGGGTCGGATGTCCCTCCAAGATGCTATCAATTTGTCGCAACGTGCGAAGTTTTTCGGCTGGAATAATCCCCGCTTCCGCATAAGCGGCGTAAAGGAGCGGTGCCGCATGTCCTTTGGACAAGATGAATCTATCGTTGTTGGGGTTCTGAGCATCGGTTGTGTCATAACGCATCGCGTGAAAAAAAAGTGCTGAGACGATATCCGCAGCTGAGAGACACGTGGTTGGATGTCCAGACCCCGCCTCCGATGTGGAGGTGACGGAATGAATGCGTAGGTTCGTCGCTTTCTGTTTGAGAAAATTTTTTAAGGTTTCCACAAATTTTGCTAATCCTTTTTTAATAGTTGTCGGCTATCGGAGACTGTCGGCTGTCAGTGTTAGAATGGAAGATTGGAAGGATGGGTGGGGTATCTTCCATCCTTCCCTCGTCCATTCCAGTCTCTTGCTGATGGCCGATGGCTGATCGCTATCTTGCTGACGGCTATTCTGGGTTCAACTGAACCGATCTTCGTTGTGCGGCTAATGAAAGGTAATGTTCTTGATACGTCTGGATGAGATTCTCAAAAGTTACAATGGCTTGCGGGATATTTTGCATTTTGACGTAAGCTTCCGCTTGCCAGTACATCGCCTTTGCTACAATCGAATTAGAATCTGTCACATTTCCTTCCGTGTCCTGGGCTTCGTTTTCTATAGCTTCCCCAAATTTTTCGATTGCGCGTTGATAATCTTTCTCCTCATAGTAGGCTTTCACAGCATCTGCATAAGCGAGATTGCCTTGTTCCTGTGGTCGGAAAAGCTCAACTTCAAACGGAGGCAATTCCAACGGTGGGATGTCCACTTCTAAATCTTCTTCGATCGGTAATGCATCTATCGCTTCAGCAAGTCGTTGTTCATATGCTTCAGTATCATCGCTATCTTCTTCTTCGCCGCCGTATGCCTCTACTCCTTCTTCAGCGTCGTGTTCTTCTACTGCCTCTGTATCTGTATCTTCATCTTCATCATCTTCATCATCTTCATCATCTTCATCATCTTCATCTTCCACTTCCTCTTCCTCAACTCCTGTGGCTTCACGAAATGCGTGAGAGAGCGCAGTAGCCGGATCATTTAAGTCATCTTCCAACTCATCGACATCGGCATCGGCACCTTCTTCATCCAGATAGGAATCTTGTGATTCATCATCAAAATCGTCTGTTTCGTCAAAACTAAATATCATTTGTTCCTCCACATTGCTGTTTTTTAGTAATAGCCGTCGGCAGTTAGCAAGAAAACCGCTTGTTAACTGCCGAGAGCCGCACCACTTAGTACCTGATCTTCACGTCTGCCCAAGTGGTTGCCATCTTGTCAGCAGGATCAATCGCTAAGGCTGCAAGCATACCGTCCAACATCGTTTCAATGTCCGCTTGCTCCAAAGCGACATCGAAAATTACAACCTCGTCGATAGTCACTGCCCCAAAGCGCGCGCCACCGCAACAGTCATCAAATCCGATATTGACGGGACCGCTATCGGCATCAATAGGATTTTTAGCCAAATCTAATGTGCTGGCTTCTTTCGCATCAATATAGATGGCCCACTTACCGGTCTTACTATCAAAAGTGGTCGTGTACATGTGCCACTGGGTAATATCTTTGGGTCCAACATTACCATCATTCCAACCACCGGGTTTATTCCAGCAGCCTCCATTGCAAACCGGCCACGCTACATTTTTTGTGCCTTGGTTGGGATGGATGATATAGGCGTTCCGCTTTTCGACCATCCAACCGTGTTGATTCCAAGTATCATTCGGACTCTTTGCCCAAGCTGAGACCGTGATCGCTTCAGTCGGATTATCATGCTCGGCGATCCGAACGAAAGCACCTTTACCATCAAATTCAAGTGCTTGCCCAAACTGGCCCTTCACCCATTTCGGTTTACCTTCAAATTCGCCGTCCAGTCCATTTCCGGTGTCATCGGTTGCGACATTTCCTTTGCCCTCATCAAAAAGCCACATTCCGACAATGGTATCAGGATCGATCTCGGCCGAGGTGGTGGAGACGAACAAAACACCAACCGCAAAAAGACTGAAACACACGAGGACTACACTCGTGGGTTTCCAAAACTTGCTGCCAGAAATAATACTGAAATTCATTTTTACCTCCTGCTCAATATTACAAACTCAAGGACTTTACACACATATCCGTGCGATTCATGCGGACACCACAACCGTGCGAAGGCATAAATCGCCGCCAAAATATTCACATACATTTATCATATCAGATGCACAGGTACATGTCAAGAAAAAATTGAAATTCAAGACGATCTCACTTTCGGTGAAAAGGTTCCGCGCATACATTGATGCCACCACGTTCCAGCTCTTTTTTTCTACGAAAATTAGGAACTCAATCTGAATGGAGAACCTACGTAGAATACACCAATCCGAAGAAGGCACATTGACTCACGGACGGGGTGTCCTATATTTAAAAAGCGTTGACATGACAGGAATTTTCATCTATAATGTTTTAATGTTTTCATAAATTTATCTTAATTTAGAAGTTCGAGGTTTTTGCTGGGGTGTCTCCGCAGAAACCCTCCCACAGGAAAATATGAAAGAAATAGGATTTATTTCTTTGCTTTTGATCTTTGGTACCCTGTCCGTGTTTGGACAGACTTTAAATAACAGCCTGATAGTTTTAGGCTCACAACACCCCAACCTTAAGCACGAAAAACCAACGAGCGGTGTTTTTGTTGCGCAAGGCTTAGCGGCACAGAATTCGGAAGAGATTCCTGATGCGTCCACAAAGCAGAGTGATGCTGCCGATTCGGAGAACGGGAAAACCACAGATGAAGGGCATATACAGCAGAAAGAGACGAGACGGATATTTAAGATTATTAACGACTATCAGTTAGGTGAAGGTGAGGTACTCACAACACTCGTCATAATTGCCGCAGATGCAAGATTACAAGGGCAGGTAACCGGCAACATATTAGTCATCGGTGGAGATGCTCAATTGTCGCCAGAGGCACAAGTGAATGGCACTCTATACATTATCGGTGGACAGCTTACTGGAAATACACAAGGCGTCGCTAACCTTCAAGTAAGCAATGATTGGCATCTGGTACCCGCTGCGGTCCATCTTGCTATGCACCCCCATACCTTCTGGGGTATCAGCAAGCAAGCGAATTTTCGCCTAACACTCATCAAAATCGGATTTTCCGTTTTGATGTATCTGCTAATAGTAGCCGTGTTTTCAAATCCGATAAACGAGATAAGCGAACTTTTCGCGAGGCGACCTATCGGTAGTATATTATTTGGTATCCTGATGTTAATTGCGATACCTTTCTCCCTCGCAGTGTTGACATTATCAATCATTGGTGTGCCATTCATGCTACTGGTGCTTTCGCTTTTGATTCCCTTTGCCATCTGTGGTAAAGCAGCGATTTTCCTGACGCTCGGTAGTACCCTTTTTTCAGGGCGATGGAGACCGCTCGCGGTTATATTCGGTTATATCCTCTACTTCATGGCAACATCCGTGCCGTATATTGATTGGGCAGCGTTTCTCATTGTCAATAGTATCGCTATTGGACTCTGCCTGTTAAGTGGCATTAGCATGATACGTTCGCAGGAACCACGTAGAAGCGTCTCTCCACTCCCCAGCAATGAGTGGGGACCCCGGTAAGAAAAAGTGTAGTTAGCATGCAGTTAGCGTCCCCTCTCTTCCTGAGTTTGTTCATTGTAATCCCGCTACTGATATTCGCTTTGCGGTTCCTCCGTAGGGGGTTTTTGCTTGGGTATTTCCCCAAGGTCCCCTCGCCGCTACACAGGTGGGGATTCCTGTTACGTTGGAAACCAACAATCGCCCCGGTGGTGCGTTTTTCTGATTTCAAACATGGGTTTGCAACAAGTATTCAGCAGATGCGGCATACGTCTTCAGTTAAAGCGTTTCCGATACTGAGAGTGATTCGATTTATTGTTCTCGCGCTTCTCATTATCTCCCTTGCTCGTCCGCAACTGTCCCAAAGCCGTGAGCACAAATTCACTGAAGGTATCGATATCTTTTTAGTACTCGACATTTCGGAGAGCATGCGAGCAGAGGATTTTGAAGAATTCAATCGCATTCAAATTGCGAAATCAGTCGTTAACGATTTTCTGACGCACCGCCAAAACGATCGTATCGGTTTAGTCGTTTTTGCGGGTGAAAGTTTCACGCTTTGTCCGCTAACGTCGGATTATTCGGTGTTAGTAGAATTGCTCCGAGATGTAGAGATTGGACAACTCGAGGATGGCACGGCTATCGGGGACGCGCTTGCAACGGCTACCCATCGGTTACGCGCCTCGGAATCTCAAACAAAGATTGTTATCCTCCTGACTGATGGTGAAAACAACGCGGGTAGCATTGAACCGGGAGCCGCGGCCTCCCTTGCGCAATCCTTCGGGATTAAGGTCTATACGATCGGTATGGGAGAAGAGGGGGGTGCCCGCATTCCTTACGCGGATACGACCTTTGGTAAACGATATCGAGAGGTTCTAACCTACCTCGATGAGGATACCCTGAAACAGATTGCCAATACAACTGGAGGTCGCTATTTTCGTGCTACAGACACACAATCGCTGAAACAAATCTACGCAGAAATTGATCGTTTTGAAAAAACGAAATTTGAGACAGTCAACATCGTTGTCCACAAGGAGTTGACGGTATACCTCTTAATACCCGCACTGCTCCTGCTGGGAACCGAGATTCTATTAAGCAACACAGTTTTACGGAAAATCCCTTAATTTTTTCGATTATTCCTTTGCCGTGAAAGCATAGTCCTAAGGAAAATCTAAGAATGGAAAACCAAGCACATAGCTTGGAACGAAGTGGAAAGCGGGTATACGGAGAAGAACCCCAGAACTCCAAACCTGCTTGTCCGAACCGCAAGGAGAATTAAAAATATGGAAAATATTATTGCATGTAATTTGGGCAGCTACCGACAGTTTCGCGCTGGCGCGTATGCCCACTTAGCAAAAATCGGTTTGACGAATGTGGAGATCGGTGTGCCTGCCCCTGAATCCGTTGATACCCTCCGTGCAGAATTGAACGCGCACGGACTCACCGCTAC
>JAGWBV010000127.1 GCA_021295715.1 Candidatus Poribacteria bacterium
TTGCAAAAACAGAAAATGAGATCGCGCACGCGCTGAAATCCGGAATTTTTTCATTGAACCTTGAGTCGCCTGCTGAATTGAAGAGAATTCACGCGGTGGCGAAAGAGTTGGATGTACCAGCACCCGTCAGTGTTCGAGTCAACCCCGATGTTGATGCCAAAACACATCCGCACATCTCAACCGGACTTCGAGAGGCAAAATTCGGTGTGCCATTTGAAGTTGCGCTGGAACTATACAGGTTCGCTTCACAGCAACGGCACCTCGCAGTTAAAGGAATCGCAGTGCACATCGGTTCACAGATGACTTCTCTTGATCCGATAATTAGCGCACTCTCTCAAGTAATTGATTTCGTAAAACAACTTAATAGAGACGGGATCAATATCCAGCATCTTGATGTCGGCGGTGGTTTGGGCGTTCGATACAAAGACGAAAATCCACCGACAATTAGGGAGTACTGCAGATCGATTCTGGATCTGTTGGAGAAGCGAGGCTGTAATCTATCCATATCAATCGAACCTGGCCGAGCGATCAGCGCGCATTCAGGGGTGTTGATCAGTCGGGTCGAGTACCTCAAAGCCACAGAAGCGAAGCGGTTTGCAGTCGTCGACGCGGCGATGAACGATTTGCTGCGCCCGGTACTTTTTGACGCATGGATGGAAATTGTGCCCGTGAAACAAAAAGCCACCATCGAAGAGATGCTGAGTGACGTAGTAGGCCCAATTTGCGAAACCGGCGATTTTCTCGGTAAGGACCGACTGCTTGCAGTCGAGTCCGGCGATCTGATTGCAGTACTCGGCGCTGGAGCTTATGGCGCCGTTATGTCGTCGAACTACAATACCCGCCCCAAACCGGCTGAAGTTTTGGTTGACAGCAATCACTTTGATGCAATTAGGACAAGAGAGACTTTCGATCAAATGGTCAACCTCGAAGTCATCCCGGAGCAAATTCGAATCTAATTTCTTTGATTTTCATCTTAGAATTTTACAAATCAGGAAAGAATTGGTTTTGCCGTTGTGCAGTCTGTGAACAAACAAGTTCAACGAAGTGGGGAAATTCAAGGTGTAAACCCCGAAATCCTTCGCTGCGCTGAAAGAATTTGTCAATAAGCGGCTTCAGAACTGGGCTCGTCATGGAATCAAACCCACAATGCAGGCAGACTGCGTGGCTCACCCCTTGTGTTTGGGGTTGAACTCCCCCTGGTCGAAGATCATCTTGTTCTGGAAGTTGGTTTTCAGCTATTCCATCTCATTGACAAAGCTGCTGAACGCTGTGTCGTAGCGCTGGAAACACAACGTGTGTTTCGGAGCGAGCGGGTCACGCGACAATTTGTCAACGTCTATCCTTAAGCGCTCGCCACCTCACTTGGTTGCTCAAAATACTGATCACAGAGTGAAGTTTGTAACGGGCGCAACCCTCATTTTCCTAAATTGACATAGCTTACAACATCTTTGAGTATCTTACTGTCTTTGATTCTCAGCTTTAGAGACCGTCGTTACTTTATGCAGCCTTGTCCGAGCTAATCTTACATTAGTTCAACGTACTTGCTCAAAACTCTATGGTGGGCTTGGTGGCTAGTTACCGGTCATCTCTGCGACACTACCCAAAGGTTCGATATGTATGGTGGCGCGAGGGTTGCACCATTTGTAGTCCACTAACCTAGTAGCTGGAGACACGGCAGTAGACAGCGACGCACTTCGGTGATCGAATGCAGCCGGAGCCTTTCTGTTTAATCTTGGCCAGGTACAAGTTTTATCCCGATGCTTGTTCGTGAACGGGACGTCGACACTTCGCATGAAGCACAGATTTTCATTTTCGCGGCGCATGAATGTCAGGCGAGGTTTCGTACGCTCCTGATCCGACATCAGGTCGCGACCCAAAGTAGACAGGCCGGATAAGGACGTCCGATCTCTTGCAAAACTAGCTTGCAACAAAGGCCAATCGCTCAGAGGATTTTTGACCTTCACGGACGAGATTCCAGATCGAATCGCCTGGGTTTTTTCGCGACAAAATGAAAGGGACTCCGTCTTGGTGGAACCTTTGGATTTCGGGAGGTCATTACCAAGATCCCCTTCCTCAGAACAACGGCACCTGATGATCCGCGTAATAAGGTGTGTCCGGCGGTGGAAGCACCGCGACCACCTTCTGGCTGGCCGTATCGACATGCACTTCGAGAAGCGGTGTCTTATTGAGCGCATTCCGAACGATATCGCGGCCTTTCGGGGCTGGTCCGTCGCCGACAATGGCCTGGGTGAAGATCACCTTGTAGGACATTCCGTCGTGGTCGCGGGGGATAGAATGGCTGAACGCTTCTCCCGCTGGGAGATACATCGGGATCTCGGACACGTACATGTTTCGCGGAAAAACATAGCCGAGAACCGGTGTTCCTTCGGTCAGATTGGACATTGTGGTCTGAACTTCCGGCACGGATTTTGCGATGGCAACGATGCTTGCCATGTCGGCTTCGTCCGTCTCGGCCGCCGCGAGATAAACACCTTCGGGCGCTTCGTGAGCATAGAGGCTAGAGATTGCATGTGCGCGAAGACCGAAAGCAACCGTGATCGCCAATCCGAGCGCGGCGATGAAGACCAATCCCCATCCGGCGAGCACCGCAAGTGTCGATGCACCGAAGTCAATGCTGAAACTAGGTAGCCATCCTTTTGGCAGGAACGGCCCAGTCTCGCGCATGTAGGCATCGTAGCCATCAAATTTGGCAAGACAGACTCGTTCTTCCACTTTAGCAAGCGCAATGTAGCAGAACACCACGATCACGGTAAGTATCAATACAAGAAAGCGCGGCCATACCAGCAACATCCCTATGCTTGCAATGATTAGAGCGAGGTATTGAGGGTGGCGGACTTTACGGTAGAAACCGACCATTACAGCGCCTTTCCGCAACAACTTAGCACGGTAGACTTGGAATGCACCTAACGCGAAAATGGTCAGTCCACTGAAAAACATGGCAATGCCCATTGGCTCGAGAATTGCGACGAGTGGCGATCTTGTCGCCTCAAGCACATGGGGTAGAAAGAACTGGATGGTCCAATTTGTCAGTCCGATCGATTGAAGAAAGTCGAGCCCCGGACCGTACACGGCGTAAAAGTATGCCGCGAACGGGGAGGCCATGTAGAAGATTTCCAAAGCGATCAAGACGTAGAATGCGGCACAAGCCCAAAAAGCGCGCCGTGCAATCTTTGCGGTGTCGGTAGATTTCCGAATATCTTCCATTGGTTCGAATCCTCGATGAGTTGATTTGACGTAATATAAGAGACTATCGTTCTATTATATAATCTATTCGGTAGCAATCAAGCCTTTCTGGCGCGCATATTTCAGAAATGTTTGCGATACCTGTCAAGTGTCGGTGGTTCCCAAAGAGGACAGGATTCGGGCGAAAAGCCGCGCTTCTTAGGGACGGGTTTACTCTCTGATCGAAAGGCCTTCGGATCTCATCTCATGAATCATTACAAATTCCCTCTGTGTTATCATCTTTATGGCCTTCCGTGGATCTGTCGAAAAATCCAAACTATATGGCAGACTTTCACTCGCCTGAGGTGGAGAATTTCAACCATAGCTGACAGTGGATAAAGTGATAAAGCCCTGCTTCCTGACAATGGCGCACCTGCAACCGAGATAGAAGGCGTGTCACGGGAACAGAAGGCGATGTCGGGCGAAAGTACCGAGAAGTTGGTACACGGCTTGGACGTTCTGCTTCAACACGATCTGCGTCGAGACTTGCGCGAGGCCGTGTACGAAATTGCGTTTGGCAGTTGCGTCATTGCTGGAAACTCATGCAAGACAGGGCTATGGCCCCCATTCTTTGCGTGCCTGTTGCAGACTCAATCGGCAGATGAGCGTGAGAGGCAAGCGTGACTGCATCAACAATGCTGCGGTGTCTTGGGTGTTGAATTTGTGGACCCATATGCGAATATAATTGTTATCTGCGGGAGGAACTGTTGAAGTCACTGCTTGGCAGTTCGACCGTCTTGTACGCTCACTGCGGATTGAGTTGAGTAGAATGTCATTCTCTGTTGTAATGCTCCACCAAACACAGCGATCAATTTAACACCGGGATGCAGCGTCACGATTTTCAACGTGCTCGAAGTGAAAAGCAGGTCAAGCAACGCCGTGACGACATCATCGAGGCGGCGCGCACTCTTTTGGAATCATCAGGCAGTGGCAGCGTCACACTGATGTCCATCGGCGAGAGGGTTGGGCTCGCGAAGTCGAACATCTATAGATATTTTGAAAGTCGCGAAGATATCCTGTGCGAGGTCTTCCTTCAGGAGTCCGAGATGCTGGCAGAAGAGCATTGGTCAGCGTTTCATGGCATGCCGCGGTTGAACGATCTCTCGACCTGTGCTGCAATTTTCGCTAACGGCTGTGCAGCGCGGCCGCTGTTCTGCATGCTTAACGCAGAACTGGCTGGCACGATGGAAGAACATGTTTCGGTGGATCGGCTGATTTATCTGAATACGGAATTTGCCCGTCTGATAGCGCGCGTAGCATCTGGACTGCAGACTGCAGCACCTGAACTTGGTGAGGCGCGCGCCTATCTCGCGGTTCGAATGTTCCTTCACCAGTTGGTCGGGTGCTGGTTATTTACCCATTTGGGCGATCGACCCAACGAGGCGATCAAGATCGCTAAACTTGCAGAGTTCAGCCAGCCCTTCCGGAAAACATACTCGCAAAGTTGTTATGTCATCCTGATGGGATTGTCGTCCATTGATATATCGGAAGACATGTTCTCGGGGCTAACGCTGTTTGATCACGACAGCGAGACAGTACCCGTCCCCCCAGCACCAATGGCCTGAGAGAGGCGTCCGGCGATAGCATCCTGCAGGAGGTTGCAAAGCGGCACGATGCGAAAACCGCCCGAAGCTGTCGGATAGATCCCTACATCGCAAAACTCGGGAATAAAGGTGAGCCGCGCTGACGTCGCCTTGTCGAACGCCGCCGAACTCCAGATCATAGAACCCGCCAACAATCAGCCAAGCGTCGCGTGTGTTGGCGAAATTGAGCCGAAGGCCGAGGAACAGATCATCCTAAAAGGCTGAAGGGCCGCCCGAGCCGCGGGAATCGAATTCTAGTCCAGGCGCGTGCTTCTACAAGGATTGGGATTCTGGATTCTCGGATCGCTACTTTAAAATTTTTCATCACATCAAACTGAAACTCTTTCAACCCCGGTCCGCGTACAACTAAATCGAGGTCGCTGCTGTCATCGCTTTGCTCATTCACTCGGCTACCGTAGGCCCATACTTCTACCTCGGGTAAGTGCCTCACGATGATTTCTTCAAGTTTCGCGCGGTGTCTCGGCAATAGATCCAGACGATCAGTCATCAACTGCTTCCTCAATCACGTGAATCAGTGCATATGCGTCAGCGACAAAACTCGGCAATGCATCTAAGATTTTGATTGCGAATTGTTCTCCATAGTCAGGAGCAGGAACATTTGTACTAGCTCATCTCGCGTGCCATGTTATAGAACTCGGCGTTGGGTTCCATCACCAGCACATTGGCCAACCTGTTACTCATGCCAAAGAACGCTGTAATCGCTGCGATGTCCCAGATGTCTTCTTCACTGAAACCAGCTTCTTTCAGCGCTTCAATATCTTTCTCTCCAACTGCCCACGATTCATTACAGACTTTGACCGCGAAATCCAGCATCGCCATCTGTCGGGGTGTAATGTCGGCTTTCCGATAGTTGACTGCAACCTGGTCAGAGATCAAGGGGTGTTTTGCATGGATTCGCAACACCGCGCCGTGGGCAACTACGCAGTACTGACAGTTGTTTTCACCCGAAGTCGCAACCACAATCATCTCCATATCGGCCTTGCTCAAGCCGCTTTCCTTTTCCATCAGAGCATCGTGATAATTAAAAAATACCCGGAATTCTTTCGGACGGTGTGCCAGCGCCAGGAACACATTGGGAATAAAACCCGCTTTCTCCTGCACTGCAAGCATTCGCTCCTGGATATCCTGCGGCAGGTCTTCGATTTTGGGTATGGGATATCGACTTGCAGAAGGTATTTTTATGGTCAGCTTGACTCCGGATTCAAGGTATCGGGCAGGTATGCTGCAATCAACTTCGCATTCTTGACCCACTGGGGTCAACCAGTGGTTCGGTCACGATTTTCGCGTCTTTGGCCTTGCCAATTATCTCTATTTTGATGTCTCTGCTTTGTTGTTTTGCCGGCGGAATGTAGCCGAGTGCAATGCTTTTTCCAATGGTGTGGCCAAACGATGCCGACGTAACGATTCCCGAAACCTCTCCATCACACAGGATCGGTTCACCACCCACGGCATCCTGTTCATCCACGTCGACCGCAAAACAGGTCAGTAGCCATTTGCGGTCTTGAGTCGATGCATCAACCATCCAATCACGGCCGACAAATTCGCCTTTATCCAGTTTCACGAATCGGTCCAGTACAGATTCGTAGGGTGAATATTCTGGCGAATACTCCCGGCGCCAACTGCCATATCCCTTTTCCAGTCTGAGCGAAAGCAGAGCCCTGGACCCGATTAGAGCAAGCCCGTACTCTCTTCCCTTTTCCATGACCAACTGAACCACCTCGGTTTGATGTTCAATCGGAAAGTTATATGCAAGTCTGCCATCCTCCATCAGTGAACCGGTTTTGACACTGAAGTACTTTCAGCACCGGTCACACCAGTAAGGCATTGTCTTGTGGCTTGCTTTGCTGGCTTCTTTGGATTCGCACAGAGGACATGTTCGTCCGTCAGCCCATCTGGACCGAATCAATGTATCTCATCGCATCTTGCTCAGTCTCAAATCGAGACATGAATTCGTAGAGGCTGACCCGAATGTATTCGTCCTTTCACTTTCTCATGTATATTTCCAGTCAATTTCCACATTGGAAAGTACATTTTAAATTGATGGTCTTGTCAATTTAAATGGATAGTACCCAATTTTTGACTCACGCTTTCAAGCTGGATAAATTAAGTGAGATATCCGACTTAGGTTTGCAACAGGCCTTGTCGTTCAACAAATTCCGCAATAATTTCGACACCTTTGCCTG
>JAGWBV010000128.1:0-7016 GCA_021295715.1 Candidatus Poribacteria bacterium
CAAAAAACATTCTCGAACTCGCTTGGGACGTAATAGCACCTTGGCTTGGTTACTAATATATCCAGCCTTAACTGGTATTTATGTTACACAAAACAACCCTGAATGAATATGAGACAACTTTTCGACAAGCTATATTTTGCACAAACTGAGAACGATGTTGATAAAACCATCAATGCCCACCCGGACATTTTCAAACCTGAAAATTGGTCTCCACTTGGTGGTAACGAAAACAATTTTGGTGTTATCGAAAACCAGCAGTCAACCCCGATTGCTGCACTGATTGAAAAAATCACAAACTCAATTGATGCTGTTTTAATGAAGAAATGTTTGCAAGCAGGCATCGACCCCAAATCCAACCAAGCCCCTCACTCGATGGAAGAAGCCAGAACGAACTTCTTCCCAAACCATGGGCACTGGGATTTACCAACATTCAGAAATCAGCAAGCCGAGAGTATCCAAATCCTCGCTGATGGACCGCGCCGTAAGACCTCTCTAATTATTTATGATGATGGCGAAGGACAACATCCTGAAGAATTCGAGAACACCTTCCTCTCATTACTGCGAGGGAATAAGAATGAAATCCACTTTGTCCAAGGCAGATACAATATGGGTGGTAGTGGAGCCATTGTATTTTGTGGCAAAAAGCGATACCAGTTAATCGGTTCAAAGCGTTACGATAACACTGGAAAATTCGGTTTCACGTTGATTAGAGAACACCCTTTGAGTGAGGCAGAAGCAGGAACGAAAAAGAATACATGGTACGAATACCTAAAGATTGATGGAAAAATCCCTGCCTTTGAAGCAGGCAAACAAAATTTAGGTCTGTATAATAGACCTTTTACGACTGGAACCATCATCAAACTCTACTCTTACCATCTTGCCGGGATTTCAGATATTTCAAGAGATTTGAACCTGAGTATCAACGAATACCTGTTTGAACCTGTTTTGCCCGTTTATACGATTGAAAAAGAGGAACGTTATCCCAAGAGCTCCTTGCGAAGGGGTTTATACGGACTAAAACGCAGATTAGAACAGGATGATAATAAGTACGTTGAAGAATCTTTTTCTGAAGAATTTGATGACGCACTGTTTGGCGAAATGAAAGTGACGTGTTATGTTTTCAAGACGAAAATAGATGACAGATCCGTCAAAGAAACCAAGGAAACAATTCAACGAGAGTTTTTCAAAAACAGAATGTCTGTGCTCTTTTCGGTTAATGGGCAAACACATGGACACTATACATCCGAATTCATAACTCGATCATTAAAATTGAATCTACTCAAAGAACATCTCCTAATTCACGTTGATTGCACCAACATGGAATATGATTTCCGCAAAGAATTATTCATGGCATCTCGAGACCGGTTAAAGGATGGTGAAGAAACGAGATCGTTAAGGAAATTTCTGGCAGAAAAACTTGGTGCAAGAGGTGGTCGTTTGTGGGAAATCCAAAAACGGCGAAAGGATTCAATTGCCGTTGAAAGTGAGGATGCAAAAGGCTTACTCAAATCTTTCGCACGGAATTTCACACGCAATGAAGAGTTGTTAAAGTTGTTAGAGCAAACTTTAAATTTAGACTTGCCACCTAAAGACAAACAAAACAGAAACACTGACAACTCAACCAAGAAAAAACAGCGTAAAGAGGAACAGGAACCCTTTAATCCGCAACGATTTCCCGCACTTTTCAAACGCCGCCATGGAAAAAAAGACAAAGAAGTAGTGACGATACCGCTTGGTGGGGAAAAAACAATTTTCTTTGACACGGATGTTGAAAACAACTATTTTGACCGTATTGAAAGTCCTGGCGAATTGAACATAGCCATCCTTGACTACAAAACAAATGAGACTGACGGTGGAAATGCTCCAGGAAAAGTTGAGCGGATTGAAGATGTATTTAATGCGCGGAAAAGCAGTCCTCAAGATGGAACAATCAAAATTCACTTCAGTCCCAAAAAAGAAGTAAGTGTCGGAGATGAAGCAAAAATCAAGGTTAGCTTAGAAGGTCCAACTGGGGAGTTTGAGGAAATATTTTGGGTGAAAGTAAGTGAACCGAAGGCACCTTCGCAGCCCTCACCGAAACCTGAAAACAAGGAAATCCCAGCCTTAGGGTTGCCAGAGTTAATATTTGCTTACCAAAAAGAAAAACCAAATAGAAATGGTGAAATCACTTGGGAGCAGGTTGAAGAAGCAACAAGTGAGGAAATGAATCACGCTACCGTGATGTACCCTATGGTGAATGGTGAAAAGTTAGAAAGCGTTTATATCAATATGGATAGTACTGTTTTAAAGAATTTCAGATCGAAAACCAGAAATGCCAGTCAGGAGCAATTAGAGATAGTTGATAAAAGGTACATCGCTTCTGTGTATTCTCACACATTGTTTCTGTACTCAATTACGAAGGCGTATAAATACGAGGTAGTTCAAGAAGAAAATAATGGTATGAATTCCAATTCTGTTGAATTAGGCACTTATCTAAAAACTTTGTTCGACAGTTATTACGCAGAATTCCTACTCAGTTTCGGCTTCGATGAAATCATGCAATTACTGGAAGACTAATTTCCAAAGCACCAACACCGTTCTCGCACCAGCAAAATAAGCATTGCAGCCACCGGGCAATGTTCACATTTTTCAGATTCCACCATAAATTTCTCTACCTAAATTTTCAATATTTCCCTTGACCTTTTGTTTTATATATTGTTATACTTATAGTATGTTATGTTTATAGACAAAAGAAAACCAATAACCGTCGCAACTAAAAATGTTACACTTTCCGCCAAATTATTTTTTTCCGTAACAGAGACTTACAAATAAACGCATCTGAAGCCTTACAGCTACAGACATGCCGCCCCGATGGGGCTTGGGAATAGAACTGATCGCGTTGCTACAGACATGCCGCCCCGATGGGGCTTGGGAAATAGGGATAATCACGTTGCTATAGACATGCCGCCCCGCTGGGGCTTGGGAATAGAGATGATCGCGTTCCTACAGACATGTTGAAGAAATCCACAGAAACCTCCAAGCAAATACCTCAAGCAAACTTCCGCTGGGGCTTTGGAATAAGCAATTCGTGATTTTTTATTCCCTAATCGCTGACGAAAACCTGAAGAAATCTAAAACGCGATGAAAATAATCGTCCTTATTTGAAAGCGGCAACTTGGGTTAAGACTATAGTAAGAGCGCAATAATGCACGTCGCATTTGGGCGAGTACGCCGCAGAATTGCGCTACTACGAACCGGCTTTTCGTTAATGAGAAGTATTTATTCAGAAATGGTATAACAATTGACACCCGTTCGTCGGATATGTTATCATTTCCACACTCACGGAAACCACCGACATCCAAAGAAGAAAAATCTATTGAACATGAGAGATCAACGCACGCTTTTCGATCTTACACAGGATGGCTTGGTCATCGGTAAAAAGATTCAGGGAATCTATCCCGAATTCGATGTGTCCGCTTTCGTTTCGGATGTCCGGACGGAGATGGAGGGGCAGACGATCTATAACGTGACGACTGCTATCGGGCGCATCCTGCGTCAGCATCTACCAAAGGACTATTCCGATGCTCTCGCTATTTTGATGGCGTTTGTCGAGGCAGAGGCTCCACCGGAACCGATGCGACACCCGATTCCGAAAGTCGAGACGCGTCTGCGACCGATTGCGCATTTCGTCAGTCTGTACGGACTGGAAGATTTCGATGCCTCGTTGGATGCTTTCTACGAACTCTCAAAACATCGGTGTACCCGTGGTGGTGAGATTCGTGCGTTTATCATCAAAGATCCGAATCGGTGCTTTGAACGTTTCAGTGAATGGGTCACGGACGAAAACGCCAATCTCCGTCTGTTTGTGGCGGCATCGCTCTGCACACGTGGCACGTGGCAAAAATGGCTGCGTCCGTTTCTCCAAGATCCACAACCGATCTTGGCACTTCTGGAAACACTCAAAGACGACGCAGACGCGCGTGTGCGGGAACAGGTCGCGACGGATATGCGCGACATCGTCAAGGATTACCCAGAGGCTGGTTACGCCACATTGGAACGGTGGTGTCAGGATGGACGCTCGGAGACAAAAAAGATCCTTCGGCAAGCACTCAAATATCAGGTGAAGATTGGGGACGCACGCGCCTTTAAGCTCCTCGGTATGGGAGCCGTTCCGAAATTAGGTAAAGCGAACATCACGCTCACCGAACTGAAACCTGAACGTCAAATCCTCCCTATCAACGAGGCGTTCCGCTTCTCATTCAGTCTACAGAGCGCATCGGATGCGCCGCAAACGATTCTTACCTATTATGTAGTCGCTTACAAACGTCCATCAGGACACATCACGCGGAAAAGTTATCGTCTCAGTCAGAGGAAATTGAAACCGAGGCAGCGCGTCGATTACGAGAAACAGCTCTTTCCGTTGCCCTCGCTCAAACAGCATCACGACGGAAAGGCGTGTCTCGGTTGGCACCGTTTCGAGGTGGAAGTGAACGGTGATGTGCTTGGTGGTTTCGATTTTGAAGTGACGGCACCGAAAGATCGGAAAAAATGAATTTTACGAAATATTTCGGTAATGCTATAATAACGCGAGTTGCTACCGAAGAAAGTTATAGATATTCAAGGCAATTTGGAGAAGTGAAAATAACGCCTCTTGTTTCAAAGTAGCAATATGATTATTGGCGAAGGAGTTTCTACATAGTCAAGGCACCCATAACCTAAAGGTTAGAGCTTCTGCTTCGTAGCAGTTCGCGTTTTCGAGAAAACGTCTTACATCTGCTCCACAGAGGGATCCAGGCAGCCCTCTCAACCGAAGTTGACTTTTGTTTTTGAGAGTGCGTTTTTAGCGGATCGGGGCTTTTACCTCCTCGTATCCATTACAGTCAAGTTGTCCTCCACCAGCGTTATCTGTTTCTTTTCCGTATTGTGCTGTAGCTTTACACAAGTCGCACACGGGGATAGCGAACAGCAGCCTAACTTGCAACCTTACACTACAAGGTATATTGTCGTATTTTTGATAACTTTTGTCAAGAGAAAATATAGGAGGCGGGCATTCCTCCCCTACATAAATGCGGGGGTCTCCTGCCCGAAGATTGATGACTGGTGAAGAAAAATTTCAGGTAGACCTTGAAGGCTACCTCGTCATAAAGAACGTTCTGACCGACGATGAAGTCGCTGAGATGAATGACATTATCGACAGTGGCGACCGCCAAGGCGCACCCAGTCTCTGGGGTGAACCGTTTAAGCGGCTCATCGATCACCCGAAAATTCTGCCCTATCTCATTGAACTCCTCGGACCGCATGTCCGACTCGACCACGACTACTCCCTCTTCATGGAAAAAGGGCAAGGACGTGGTGGACTGCACGGCGGTGAGGATGGTGGACGTGCGGGTGGAAACGTCGGCGATCACTGGTACAAATACCGCGATGGGATCATGCGAAATGGTCTGTCCGTGATGACTTATAATCTGGCAGCTGCGCCCGCAGGGGCAGGTGGGTTCGCTTGTATTCCCGGCAGCCATAAAAGCAACTTTGCACCGGAGATCCCGCAAGAAGTTCGCCGATTCGAGCGTCCGGCACACTACGTCGTCCAGCCATCTGCCGAAGCGGGAGATGTAATCTTTTTCACGGAAGCACTCATCCACGGGACGATGCCGTGGACAGCAGATCACGAGCGGCGGGCACTGCTCTATAAATACAGTCCGGGACATTCGGCGTGGGCGAGCAACTATTACGATCTCAGCAAATACGGCGAATTGAGTGAGCAGCAGAAACGGTTGCTAATGCCACCCTCAATCGGTAGACGTCCCCGCGTGATAGAAGAAGATTGAAGAAATCGGGGGCAGTTAGATGAAGATTAAGTATTTAATCGGGGAATGTCGGTATCCATTGTCTGAATCAGGATTTACGGGATTCAAGGATTTACAAGAGTATCGAGCCTGCTCGAGTAAAAACTGTCTTTTATAGAATTACCCAAATATTTTATTGAACTTCATGAAATCGCCTCTACCCATCTTTGCCCAAAAAGAGTTGGGTTTCAGTGCGTTCTACCCAACCTACAAACTGACAACCGACGGCTGACGAAGGAGTTGCTAGACATGACTGGTGAAGAAAAATTTGCGGTAGACCTTGAAGGCTACCTCGTCATAAAGAACGTCTTGACTGAAGATGAAGTCGCTGAGATGAATGCGTTTATCGATAGAGAATCCAGCGATAGTTTGAGAGAACACGGCGATAGAGTGTCGAGTCTGTGGGGTGAACCTTTTAAGGGTCTGATTGACCATCCGAAAATTCTCCCGTATCTCCTCGACTTATTAGGTCCGCATGTCCGTTTAGACCACGATTATGCTATCTTTATGGATGAAGGGCAAGAAGGGGGTAGATTGCACGGTGGTGAAGATGGTGGTGGTCCTGGCGGTCCTGAGGCGGATCACTGGTACAAATACCGCGATGGTGTTATGCGGAACGGATTGTCTGTGATGAGCTACAATCTGGCGGATGCGCCGGAAGGTGCGGGTGGATTCGCCTGTATTCCCGGCAGCCATAAGAGCAATTTCTTGCAGGAATTGCCGTCAGATGTGCGGCATTTTGAGCGTCCTGCGCACTACGTTGTGCAACCGGCTGTTGAAGCGGGAGATGTGTTGTTTTTCACAGAAGCCCTTGTTCATGGGACGATGCCGTGGCGGGCAAAACATCAACGCCGGTCATTGCTCTATAAATACAGTCCCGGACACTCCGCATGGTCAGGAGAATATCACGATCTCAGCAAATACGGCGAACTCACCGAACAACAGAAACGGATGCTGTTGGCACCTTCGATCGGCAACCGTCCTTACGTCATAGACGAGAATTGAAGTTTTCAGGTTTTCTGTGTAAAATCCGGCGCAGTTTCAAACAGAGCCTACTTTTCTGGGGCGTGACGGTTATTTTTTCTTAAATTGATACTTATGGTACACCGCAAAACCGCACCATAAGCGTCAATTTAGCGATTGTTGACGGTATTTGGGTGCTGCGTCTTTACAAATGCCGCCCCTACGGGG